>JBHICX010000260.1:0-3836 GCA_046759805.1 Kiloniellales bacterium
GACGCGCTCCTGGCCAGTGCCTTGTCCATGGACCGCCGTTCCCTACCCGCGCAGGACGTAGTCGGTGGGCCAGTCCTTCAAGACGTCGAGGTACCTGCGCCCCCAGTCGAC
Organism: Kiloniellales bacterium; assembly: GCA_046759805.1. GTDB lineage: Bacteria > Pseudomonadota > Alphaproteobacteria > JBHICX01 > JBHICX01 > JBHICX01. Next base: position 112 of record JBHICX010000260.1, read on the forward strand.
CATTTCTGCCAGGCCCTGGTCCCAGCCGATCTCGGGCCGCCAGCCGACGTCCCTTTCGATGGCGCTCGAATCAAGCCAGTAGCGCGCGTCCTGGCCGAGTCGGTCCTCGGTCACCTCGCACAGCTCCTCGAACCGCACGCCAAGCGCCTCGGCCGTCAGCTCGATCACGCGGCGGATCGAAGTCGGCTCCGCCGGGCCTGCGTTGTAGACCCTCCCCGGCGGCGCCTTCTCGGCCACCAGATGGATGGCGCGGCCGAGGTCGCGCGCATGGATGTAGGACTTCTCGGCGCGACCGCCGCCGTGCAGCGGCAGCTTCCGTCCCGTGAGGCCGCACAGCACGGCCTTGGGGACCACCCGATGCAGCAGCTGCCCCGGGCAGTAGGCGTTCGACGGGCGGATGATGTTCATCGGGAAATCGAGGTACCGGTGGACCGAGATCAGGTACATGTCGAAGGCCGCCTTGGAGGCCGCGTAGGGGCTCGTCGGCACGATGGGATCGTCCTCTTTTGCCGCGTGATCGACCGAGCCGTAAAGCTCCGAGGTGCCGATCTGGATGAACCGTTCGAGCCAGTCGCGCTTGCCGAGCTCCTCGGCCAGCCGCGCCAGCCCCATGGCGTTGGTCTCGAAGAAGCGCCAGGAGTGCTGCCAGGAGACCGCGCCCTCCCCTTGCGCCGCGTAGTTGACGATGACCTCGGGCCGCTCCCGGTCCAAGAGCTCGAGCAACAGGTCGAGCTCGTAGGTGACGTGACGGGCGTGGTACTCGTAGCCTGGTTCCTTGTCGATGTTGAGCGAGAACGGCTCGGGCCTAAGCGGATTGCGCCCGATGCCAATGACCTTCTTCGGCTTGGCGTGGCGCAACAGGTAAAGCGCGGTGTGGATGCCGAAGCAACCGCCGCCGCCGAGGACCGCATAAGTCTTCGTCATGGTTCAAGCAAGACGACCCCAATGCCGCCACGCGCCCAGCCTGGCCGCGCGGGCGGCGGTATTCTCCAACCCTATTCGATGATCGTCCAGTAGTAATCTCCCGTGTATTCGGCCTCCTCGAACAACTCAAGCCAGCCCTCGGGGGTGTCGTGGAACTCGGCGGTCAAGACCCAGTCGAGGAACCGCTTCCGCTGCTCCGGCGTGCGGTAGGAATCCACCTGGAGGAAGCCCTTGCCCGGGGCCAGGCGCTCGATCTCGCGCACCGCGGTGACCACCCGGTCCCGCGGCAGGTTGTGGATGGTGTTAATGGAAACCACGGCGGCGAAGCTTGCGTCCGGAAACGGCAGCCGGTCGGCGCTGCCGAAGTGCAGGCGGCCCGCCACTTCGGGCTCGCAATGCATCAGCGCGTACTCCGAGATGTCGAGGCCGAAGGCCTCGATCCCCGGTCCGACGGCCATCAGGTCCTTGACCAGGAACCCCTTGCCGCAGCCGACGTCGAGGACCCGGTCGCCGGGCTCGAGCCCGAAATGGGCGATGATGTCCCTGGCCACCGGCAGCCAGCGCCCGTCGTAGTAGTAGCCGCCATAGCCGTATTCCCGCGGGCCGTCGAAGTACATCTCCCCGTACTGCCGGGCGACGGCGACATGCTCGGCGGTCTTGGCCCGCGCCCGCTTGGCGACGTTGCGCTTGGTCCGCGGCAGCGCCCGCAACAGGTCGACCTCGCGCATCAGCCGCCCTTCATCATATCGTGATGGGCCTTGGCCAGGCCGTCGGCCAGCGGGGTGTAGTGGAAGCGCGGGAACGCCTTGTAGCAGGCGGAGGGGTCGAAGTGGCGGTGGGTGATCGGGTTCCGCCGCCGGCTGCCCTTGACCGCGACCGGCGGGTCGAACAGCGCCGCCACCCGCTCCGCCACCTCGCGGAACGAGGCCGAGTGGCCGGTGGCCACGTTGAGCACCCCGGAACTGCGCCGGATGAGGCTGAGACGCACGATCTCCGCCAGATCGTCGATCAGCACGTGGTCGCGCCTCTCCTCGCCCTCGCCGAACAGCACGATGTCCTTGCCCTCGGCCGCCAGCCGGCGGAAACGGTTGGGTCCGTAGCCGTTGTGCGGATCGGCGGCACCGTAGAGCAGGCTCGGCCGCAGGATACAGAGCCGGCCCGGGGCCGCGGTCTTGAGCATCAGCTCCCTGGCGGCGTGCATCATGCCGTGCAGGCTCGAGGGCTCGGCGCAGGAGCGCTCGTTCACCGGATTGACGCCGTCGGCATAGACCGCGTCCGAGCTGATGTAGACCAGGTGCGCGGGCCGCACACGCTGAAGCGCCGCGCACACCGAGCGGACCATCGCCAGGTTGCTCATGAACGCCGGGACGTCCTTGCACGGCGCGATGGCGGAGACCACCACCAGGGCGTCCGACTCCTTGAGCCGGTCGGCCAGCGCCACCTCGGCGGCGGCGTCGATGAGGTCGAGCTCCCGTGACCCCAGGGCCAGCGTGTCGATCGAGTCGCGCTCAAGGCGGGCACCGATGGCGCCGGCGACGAAGCCCCGCCGGCCCAGGATGACGACGCGCTCGGGTTTCCCGGGCTCCTCCCGGCCATGTTCGAGCATGGGGCCTACTACCCACTATCGCAGAAGCGTGAGTCGCCCCCCCTCACCCTTCCTCTCCCCCCGCAAACGGGGGGAGAGGGGAAACTGAGTCTCCACGCATGAACACTTTTTCCCTCGCCCCCTTGAGGGGGAGAGGGCAGGGTGAGGGGGTGATCGATGACGCACACTTCTTCGGCGTTCGGGCCTAGCGCCCCGGACTTGCGCCCGCGGGCCGGCCCAGGGTCCGGTGATCGAGGCCGGCCTTGCGGCAGCGCGCCGCGTCCAGCACCCCATAGGGATCGACGACGGTATTGCCGGCCAGGGCCGCCGCCACCTCCGCCGGGGCCAGGGATCGGAACTCGGCCCAGGGCGTCATGATGGCGAGCGCATCGGCGCCCTCGCAGGCGGCCAAGGCCGACGGCATTTGCTCGAGCCCGGCCAGCGGCAGGTCGGCCGCGGCCACCGCCGGGTCATAGACCCGCAGGCGATGACCCTTGAGCGCCGCCATCAGCGCCAAGGCCGGCGCGTTCCTGGTGCATGTGGTGTTCTCCTTGTAGGCCAGGCCGAGGACGGCGACGACGGCCTCGGCGCCGCCGTGTAGCGCCGTCTCTCGCAGCACCCGCAGCGCCCAGTCCTTGCGGTAGGCGCTGTCCGCGATGAGCGCCCGCGCCAGGTGGGCGTCGCTGCCGCTGGCCTCGGCCAGCGAGCACACGGTCGCGAGGTCGCGCTCCAGGTTGCCGCCGGCAATGCCAAGGCCCGGCCTGAGATAGGCGTGCGGGCCGATGCGCCGGTCGAGCTTGAGCGCCGGCACGATCTCGCCCCAGTCAGCGCCCAGCTTCTCGCACAGCTCGGCCATGGTGTTGGCGACGCCTACCTGCGCCGCCAGGCACATGTTGACGGCGATCTTGGCCAGCTCGGCGCTCTCGTAGCGCATGGGCAGGATCGGGCAGTCGAAGGCCTCGAGATAGCGCCTGAGCGCCGGCGCCAGCGGTGCCGCCGGGTCGGCGCAGCCGACGATGAACCGATCCGGTCCGAGCCCGCGCTCGACCGCCTGGCCGACGACCAGCGTCTCCACCTGATAGTAGAGCCGCGCCGGATCGAGCTCGAGGCCGCGCGTGAAGCCGGGCGGCACCTGGCACAAGATCACCAGCACCGCGCCGTCCTTGAGCCCGCCGGCGGCTCTGGCGCAGAGTTCGAAAATCGGCCCCAGGTCACT
>JBHICX010000261.1:0-3781 GCA_046759805.1 Kiloniellales bacterium
TCGCCTCTAGAACCTGGGCAACCTTATAGGTCAAACGCCGATTCAGTTGGTATTATGCCCTGATCACGCATGGCTTGATAGATCGCCAGCTTGGCCGCCGCCATCGGCGGCAGCGCCACCAGCCGCCGACCCTTCCGCGGCCGGCCTAGGCGCGGCAGGTCGCGCCCCTCGTCCACGTAGATCCCCAGGGCCGTCTCAAGCGCGTCCGGGGCACGCTCCAGTGCCTGCACCTCGTCATTCCCGACGCTATGGGCTTCCTGAACGTCCGGGAACGTCGCAACCACGGTTCCGTTGCTGGCACGCTCGAGAACCACGGGATAGCGCATCGTTTCCTCCAGGTTCAAATCACGTTCCGCCAGTCGATGTCGAGCTGCTTGCAGATGCGCCGTAGAAACTCCGGCGCCAAGTCGGTGTCACCACGCACCGGTAAGACGGTTGAGCGCCCGCAAATGCTGGCACGAGCGACGACATCATCCGGTCTGCCCCATAGATCTCTTGTATGCCAAACGACCCCCAGCCCAAAGCCGTGTCAACCCCTACGGCCACCTTCGGTGGTGGCGCGAAGCGCCAGGGTTGACACGGCTTTGGGTTGGGGGCAAAGCGCATCCAAGAGGTCTATGGGGCAGACCCGCCGCATGACGCCGGCCCTTCCAGGCGCCGCCAACTTCGGCTCAAAACCTGTCGGCGGCGAACGGGGCGAGGTCGAAGGGCGGCGGGCGGCCGGCTACCAGGTCGGCGATGACCCGGCCGGTCATGGGGGCCGCGGTAAGCCCGGTGTGGCCGTGGCCGAAGGCGAAGAACACGGAAGGATGGCGCGGGGAGCGGCCGATCACCGGCAGGGAGTCGGGAAGCGCCGGCCGGTGGCCCATCCACTCGCTGACCGCTTCCGCCTTCAGCCCCGGCAACAGGCGTCGGCCGTGGCGCAGAAGCACGCGGGCGCGGGCGTAGTTGGGGGGCGCGGTGAGGCCGCCGAACTCCACCGTGCCGGCGAGCCTCAGCCCCGCCGTCATCGGGGTGGCGCCGAACATGCGTTCGCCGGCCACGACAGGGACCCGCAGCGCCACCCCGGGTTGCCCGATCATCACGTGGTAGCCGCGCTCGGACTCCAGCGGCACCGGGCTGCCCAGCCGCGCCGCCAGTTCGCCGCTCCAGGCGCCGGCGGCGATCACAAACACGTCGGCCTCCAATGAGCCGTGGTCGGTGGCGAGCCGCGTCGGCCCCTCGGGGCCGAGCTCGAAGTCCCGCGCCTCGCGGCGCAGGATGCTCCCGCCGGCGCGTGCGAAGTGCTCCGCCAGGGCCCGGACCAGGCCCAGGGGGTCGGTCACGTAGCCGTCGTCCGGCAGCCAGACGGCGCGCCGGCAATGCGGCGCCAGCGCCGGCTCGATCTCGCCAACGGCCCCGCCCTCCAGCTCCTCCATCCGCACCCCGCGCGCCCGCCTGAGCCGCCAGTCCGCCGCTTCCCTCAAGAACCCCGAGGCGGTTTCGTATGCCCAAAGCAAGCCCGAGGGCCGCACCAGGTCGGCCGCGCCGGCCGCCTCGGCGAGCGCCCGATGGCCCTCGACCGTGGTGGCCAGCAGCGATCTGAGCGCCACCGAGGCCGCCTCGACCCGCGCCGGTGCGCCGGCCCGCACGAAGCGCACCAGCCACGGGGCCAGGCGCGGGAGATAGCGCCACCTGATGGCCAGCGGCCCCAGGGGATCGAGGAGCCATTTGGGGACCCGAATGAGCGTCCCCGGCATCGACAAGGGCACGCAGGAGCTGGCGGCCAGGATGCCGGCATTGCCCAGCGAACATCCCTCGCCCGGGGGCAGGCGGTCGATCACCGTGACCTGGTGGCCGTCGCGGCGCAGGAAGATCGCGCAGGCGATGCCGACCACGCCGGCGCCGATGACGAGCACCTGCCTATCGCCTTGGGACGTCTTGGGCATCACCGAGGCGCGCCGGCCAATCCTTCGAGCACGCCCCGCGCCGAGTTGGAGCGGGCGCGCCACAGGCCCCGGTCCTGGGCCTCCAGCATGCGTTCGGCGATCTCGCTGAGCGCCGCCGGGTTGTGTTCATCGATGAATTCGCGCACCTCAACATCGGCCACATAGGCGTCGTAGACCAGGTCGAAATGGTGGTCGGCGACGCAGCGGGCGGTGGCGGCGAAGGCGAACAGGTAGTCGACGGTGGCCGCCATCTCGAAGGCGCCCTTGTAGCCGTGGCGCATCACGCCCGAGATCCACTTCGGGTTGACCACCCGGGCCCGCACCACCCGGCCGATCTCGTCCTCGAGCGGGCGCACCTTCGGCGCCTCGGGGCGCGAATGGTCGTTGTGGTAGACGCTCGGCTGGCGGCCCGACAGCACCCGTACCGCCGCCGTCATGCCGCCCTCGAACTGGTAGTAGTCGTCGCTGTCGAGCAAGTCGTGCTCGCGGTTGTCCTGGTTGTGGATCACTCCCTCGATGGTGGCCAGGCGGGACTCGAACAGGCCGTGCGCCGGCTGTCCCGCGGCGCCGGCGCCATAGGCGTAGCCGCCCCAGGCGAGATATGCGCGAGCCAGGTCCGCCTCGTCGCGCCAGCCGCGCTCGTCAATGAGCGCCTGCAGCCCGGCGCCGTAGGCGCCCGGCTTGGAGCCGAACACCCGGTAGCCGGCGCGCCGCTCGGCCTCGCCCCGGTCGAGGCCGGCGTCCAGCATCCGCTTGCGCTCGGCCGCATAGGCCGCGGCCAGAGGGTTGCGCTCCGCCGGTTCATCCAGCCCCGCCACCGCGCGCACGGCGCTGTCGTAAAGGTCGATGAGGCCCGGAAAGGCGTCGCGGAAGAAGCCGGACACCCGGAGCGTCACGTCGACCCGCGGCCGGTCCAGGATCGACAGCGGCAGCACCTCGAAGCCGGTGACCCGGCGCGAGGCCGCATCCCAGGTCGGCCTGACACCCATCAGGGCCAGCGCCTGGGCCACGTCGTCGCCGCCGGTGCGCATGTTGGAGGTGCCCCAGGCCGACAGCGCCAGCCGGCGCGGCCAGTGTCCGTGCTCCTGGGCGAAGCGCTCGATCAGGAGTGTCGCCGACTTCCAGCCCAGCGTCCAGGCGGCCGGGGTCGGCACGGTGCGGGTGTCGACCGAGTAGAAGTTACGCCCGGTGGGCAGGACGTCGGGCCGGCCGCGGGTCGGCGCGCCGGACGGCCCCGGCTCGACGAAGCGTCCGTCGAGGCCGGCCAACAGCCCGTCGATCTCGGCCCGGCCGCAGGCCAGGACGGCGGGGCGGATGGTCTCGTCGATGCGGTCCAGCACCGCGCGGGTGGCCGTCCAGCCGGGCGCCGGTCGGGTCTCGCCGGCGATGAGGGCGGCGGCCAGGCGCTCCAGGCGCTCCACGGTGTCGCCCTGGCTGCGCCAGGGGCCGTCGCCCGCCGCCAGCACCCTGGGCCGCGGCCCGTCCCAGGGGCGGCCCAGGTCGCCGTCCAGCGGGTCGAATCCGAGCCCCAGGTCATCGGCCAGCGCCCGGGTGAGCGACGCATCCCCGCCCTCGCCGCGGCCACGCGGCACCCGGGCCAGCGCCACCAACAGGTCGGTCATGAGCCGGCCCTCGGGCGCCGAGCCGAACCGGTGCAGCCCGTCGCGGATCTGCATCTCCTTCAGCTCGCACAGATAACCGTCGAGCTTCGTGAGCTTGTCGGCCACCGGCTCGTCACCGGCGATCCCGCAGTCGCGGTCGAGGCCGACATGGGCAACCAGGTCAAGGATCTCGCGCGCCAGCACCTCGAGCCGTCGCCGATCCAGCCCGGCGGCCTCGTAGTACTCGTCCAC
>JBHICX010000262.1:0-3778 GCA_046759805.1 Kiloniellales bacterium
AGCGGCAGCCCGGCTTCCAGACGCAGCGAATCGCGGGCGCCCAGTCCGCACGGAACGGCGCCGAGGCTTACCAGGGTCTGCCACAGCCGCACCGCGTGGTCGGCGGCGACGAACAACTCGAAACACACCGACTCACCGGTGTATCCGGTGCGCGCGACCACCACATGGTGTCCATCAATGGCGGCGACGGCCAGTCGGTTCCGCTTGTTCTCTGGCAAATCTGCCTTATCGACGACGCCCTCCAGGATGGATGCGGACTCCGGACCTTGGAGGGATATCATTGCCAGTTGGTCACTGACATCCGTCATCGCCACGCCGTCCTGGCGCATGTGCCGTTCGAGCCACTGCCAGTCCTTGTCGCGGTTGCCGGCATTCACCACCAGCAGGAAGTCGTCCTCTGTCAGTTTGTAGAGGTAGGCATCGTCTACGGCGCCCCCGGAGTCGGTGGCGATGAAGGTGTACTGGGCGTGGGCGGGCTCGAGCGCCCTGGCGTTGTTGGTCAACAAGGACAGCAGGAAGTCCTCGGCGCCTTTGCCGGTAATCTTGAATCTGCCCATGTGGGACACGTCGAACAGGCCGGCGCGTCGCCTGGTGGCCAGATGTTCCTGAATGATCCCGGTCTTGTAATGGACCGGCATGTGCCATCCGGCAAACTCGACCATCCTGGCGCCATTGGCGACGTGCCAGTCATGTAGGACTGTCAGCCTCAACCGGTTTTCGTGGTTCCGTGACATGATCTGCTCACCCGAGCGAGATTGGTTTCGTGGTCGGCCCGCGGACGAGCGCGGGATTGGGGCTTGTACACCCGAAGCTCAACGCGGCGACAGCCCCGCCTTGCCTAGGGCATCGAGCAGGTGCGCGAGGTCCGCGGGGTTCTGGTACGGGATCTGCTCGGGGACCCGCCCGGTGTCCAAGGCGGGGTTCAGCTTGAGCGCCTCCGCAGCTTCGGCTCGCGCCTCCTCGATGCGATTCAGTCGGCTGAGGCTCGCCGCCAGATAGACATGCGCCGGCCAGAAGGTCTTGTCGCGGGCGACAACCTTGCGCAAGGCGGCGATCGCTTCGTCATATCGTTGCGCAAGGAACTGGGCGTGGCCCAGGTACCAGTAGTTCATGTATCGGTGCTTCGGATTGAGGCGCATCGACTTTTCCATATTGCGAATGGCGTCCTCCGGCTTCCCCGACCAGGCCAGCTTGTCCGCGAGGGCCGCATAGCCATCGGCATTGTTGGGGTTGAGGGCCACCGCCCGTTGTGAATGGGCGAGCGCCTCCTGGTACTGCTTCCGCCACAGATAGACCTCGCCCAGCGCCATATGGGCGACCGGATCGGACTCGTTCAGGCCGGCCGCCTTCCGCGCCAGCTCGAAGGCCCGCTCCAGCGACTGCGGGCGCGATTCGCTCCAGCCGAGTTGCCAGTCGTTGAGATGCGTCCAGGCCAGGTGGGCATAGGCCCGGGCGTAGCTCGGATCGAGTGCGATGGCCTTTTCGAACAGCTCCCGGGCCTGGGCGTTGGTCTCTCTGTTGAAGGCGCGGCGCAGCTGTTGCCCGCGCAGGACATAGTCATAGGCTTCGAGGTTCTCCGTATCCTTGCGCATCACCCGCTTCACTTCCGCCGTTGACACCTCTTCCGCCAGCGCGGCGACGATCTTCTGGGTGACTTCATCCTGCACCGCGAACACGTCCTCGATCGCCCGGTCGAAGCGCTCCGCCCAGAGGTGATGGCCGGTGGTGGCGTCAATGAGCTGGGTGGTGATCCGCACCCGGTCGCCGGACCTGCGCACGCTGCCCTCCAGCACGTAGCGTACGCCTAGCTCCTCGGCCACCTGCTGCACCTTCACCGGCTTTCCCTTGTAGGTGAAGCTCGTGTTGCGGGAGATGACGAACATCTGCGGGAACCTGGCAAGGGCGGTAATGATGTCCTCGGTGATGCCGTCGCTGAAATAGTCCTGCTTGGGGTCCGGGCTCAGATTGGCGAACGGCAGCACCGCGATCGACGGCTTGTCGGGCAGCGGGAAGGCCATGCGCGCCATGGACGCCGGTTCGACCCGTGGCGCGGGTGGGCGCAGCAGGACCATCCAGGCCGCTATCGCGACGACGGCCAAAAGCAAGGCAAGGCCGGCGCCGGCGGCGAGCAGGCGGTGTCGGTCGGGCTTCAGTGTCGGCGCCGGGGCGGCGGCGGGCTCGGCCTCAGGCTCGATCCGATACACCCGCACCGGCCGGGCAATGTTCTTGACGTGTTGCTCGCCCATGTCCTCGAACGTGAGCCGCAGCTTGTCCTGGACCTGGTCCCGGGCGGCGCCGGAGATGCAGATGCCCCCCGGGTGGGCGAGCCCCTCCAGGCGCGATGCGACATTGACGCCGTCGCCGAGGATGTCGGTGCCGTCCATGATGATGTCGCCGAGGTTGATACCGATGCGAAACCGGATGCGCTTGTCCTCAGGCGCCTCCGCGTTGCGCTCGGTCATCCCCTGCTGCACCTCGACGGCGCAGCGGACCGCCTCGACCACGCTGGCAAACTCGGCCAGGATCCCGTCGCCGGTGGTCTTGACGATGCGCCCCCTGTGCGCGGCGATCTTGGGGTCGATCAGCTGTTCACGGTGCGCCTTGAGGCTTGCCAGCGTCCCTTCCTCGTCGGCGCCCATGAGCCGGCTGTAGCCGACCACGTCGGCGCTGAGGATGGCGGCAAGCCGGCGTTCGACACTCTCGGTTTGCATGCGGCCTCCCGGTCCGCGGACCAAGCCATTATACGCGTCTTGAACGGTGTGAGTATGCAACCCTGCTCGTGCTTGGCGGCGCCACATGGGCCATGGCTTGCCTCGCCGCCGGGGCTCGCAATAGGATCGGCGCCCATGGCAAGGGTCACGACGGCAATGGCGGAGCGTAATCACCGCGGCATCTTCGACCGGCGCGCCTTGACGGCGCCCGCCGCGTCGGAGTGACACTGGAGCGCCCGCGGGATGTCAGAGCCGATCCGCCCTCCCGATGTCCTATACATCGGCTACTCGAGGAGCGGCTCCACCTTCATCCGGCAGTTTCTCGAGCGGCACCCGGACATCTACTGGGATCGCCGCGCCCACGCCTATCTAGTGGATCCGGACAAGGTGGTGATTGCCGACTCCGAAGCCAGCCGCATCGAGGCCGCCAAGGTCTATGTCTCGATGTCCGAGAAAATGTGCGAATCGCTGGCGTTCAAGGACCGGCAGCGGTGGCGGGAATGCCAGTGGCGGCCGAACGCATGGGACGATTTGCAGGGCGACGTGGAGGTGCGCCCGGAACACAATGCCACGGCATTGAAGGCGCTGTTCCCCGCGAGCCGGGCGTTGATCGTCATCCGCGATCAGCGCGACTGGCTTGACTCGCTCTATCGCATGTACATCGACCGTCTGCCGCCTGGACGGCGGAGCTTCGTCGATTTCTGTGCCACCCCGAGGGGTGCTGTGCTGCTGCGTGCAGCCATGTACGACGTCACCATCGAGGCCTATCTGGCCGGGTTCGGCGCCGACAACCTGAAGGTGCTGCGTTACGAACGGCTGCGCGATGACCGTGCCGGTTTCCTCGCCGACTTGTGTACCTTCCTCGGGGTCCTCCCGATGCCGTTTGACGCGCCGCCCGCCAACGTGGGCCGTGACCTGGCTGCAACTCGCCTGCATCGCCACCTGCCAACTGCCCGCCATGCACCGGACGGTCTGAAACAGCTGGCCCATCGCCTGTTGCGATCACGGGCTGGGGTGAAGCCCGCGGCGCTGTCGACGGAGGATTGCCGGTTCCTCGAGGCCTACTA
>JBHICX010000263.1:0-3766 GCA_046759805.1 Kiloniellales bacterium
CAGCGCTTCTGCCTCAGCACCCTCGACATCGCAAACGCACAACAAATCATGCAAACTTCAGAATCAGGACACTAGGCTTGAGCCATGAAGTTTCTCGACCAGGCCAAGGTCTATGTGCGCGGCGGCGACGGTGGCAACGGCTGCCTGAGCTTCCGGCGCCAGAAGTTCGTCGAGTTCGGCGGCCCCGACGGCGGCGACGGCGGCCGCGGCGGCGACGTGGTCGCCCTGGCGGTCCCCGGCCTCAACACGCTCATTGACTTCCGCTACCAGCAGCACTTCAAGGCCAAGCGCGGCGGCCACGGCGGCGGCGGCAACCGCACCGGCGCCAAGGGCAAGGACGCGCTGCTCAGGGTCCCCGCCGGCACCCAGATCCTCGACGCCGACGGCGAAACGCTGATCGCCGACCTCACCCAATCGGGCCAGCGCGCGGTGCTGGCGCGCGGCGGCGACGCCGGCTTCGGCAACACCCACTACAAATCGGCGACCAACCGGGCGCCGCGCCGCGCCGACCCCGGCCGGCCGGGTGAGGAGCATTGGCTGTGGCTGAGGCTGAAATTGATCGCCGACGCCGGCCTGGTGGGCCTGCCCAACGCCGGCAAGTCGACCTTCCTGGCGGCGGTCTCGCGCGCCAGGCCGAAGGTCGCCGACTACCCGTTCTCGACCCTTCACCCCCTATTGGGCGTGGTCGAGCTGGACGGCGACGAGTTCGTGCTGGCCGACCTCCCCGGGCTCATCGAGGGCGCACATGAGGGGGCCGGACTGGGCGATCGGTTCCTGGGCCACATCGAGCGCTGCGACGTGCTTCTGCACCTGGTGGACGGCACCGGCGGCGACCTCAAGGCGGCCTATCGCACCCTGCGTGGCGAGCTCAATCGCTACGGCCACGACCTCGCCGCCAAGCCGGAGGTGGTCGCGCTCAACAAATGCGACCTCATGACCGCGGCCGAGACCGCGGCCGGGCTCGAGGCGCTGGCCGAGGCCGGCGGCCGGCCGGCGCTGCCGCTGTCTGCCGTCACCGGCGAGGGCGCGGCGGAGGTGCTGCAGGCGCTCCATGCCGCCTTGCACGCGGCGCGGCATGAGCGCCGGTCCCGGACGGCGGCCGCGGCCGGGGGCTGGCGGCCATGAGCGGCCGGCTCGACGCCGCCCGGCGGCTCATTGTCAAGGTCGGCACCAACCTGATCATGGACCAGGCCAAGGGCCGCATCCGGCGCGCCTGGCTCGAGGCCCTGGCCGACGACATCGCCGAGCTGCGCCAGGCCGAAAAAGACGTGATCGTGGTGTCGTCGGGCGCCATGGCGCTGGGCCGGCGCATCCTGGGGCTGGAACGACGGACCATCTCGATGCAGGCCCGGCAGGCGGCGGCCGCGGCCGGACAGGTGCGGCTGTCGCAGATCTGGCGGGAGGCGATCGAGCGGCACGGCCTGACCATGGCGCAGGTGCTGCTGACGCTGGAGGATTCCGAATCCCGGCGGCGCTATCTGAACGCCCGCTCGACGCTCATCAGCCTGCTCGAGTTCGGGGCGGTGCCGGTGGTCAACGACAACGACGCGCTCGCCTCCGAGGTGCGCTTCGGCGACAACGATCGGCTGGCCGGGCGCCTGGCGCAGATGGTGGGCGCCGACACGCTGGTCCTGTTGTCCGACGTGGACGGGCTCTATTCCGGCGATCCGCGGCGCGATCCGCGGGCCAGGCTGATCGAGACCCTGGACGCGGTCACGCCCGAGGTCGAGGCCATGGCCGGGCCGGCCCCGAAGGGGGTGGGCTCCGGCGGCATGCGCACCAAGATCGCCGCGGCCAAGGTGGCGCTTTCGGCCGGCGCGGCGATGGTGATCGCCCAGGGCAAGGGCTACCACCCGTTGAAGGCGCTCAATGAGGGTGGGCCGGGCACCTGGTTCCGGCCGACGGCGAGCCCCTTGACCGCGCGCAAGCAGTGGATCGCTTCCGGCCTCAAGCCGGTCGGCGCCGTCACCGTCGACGCCGGCGCCCTGAAGGCGCTCATCAAGGGCAGGAACCTGTTGCCGGCCGGGGTGAGCGCCGTCGAGGGCGAGTTCCAGCGCGGCGACGCCGTGGTGCTGCGCGGCCCCGACGGGGCCGAGCGCGGGCGCGCGCTCATCAATTACTCGGCCGATGAGTCGCGGCGCATCGCCGGGCACAAAACCAGTGAAATCGAAGCCTTGCTCGGCTACGCTCGCGGCAACGCCATCATCCACAGCGACGATTTGGTGCTGATTGAAGGGAGTCCCGCCTCATGACCGTCGTGCATGCCGTCGGCCAGGACGACATCGCCGCCGAGATGGCGCGCATCGGCGCCGCGGCACGCGACGCGGCCCAACACCTGGCGGTCGCCCAGTCGGCTGAGAAGGATGCCGCGCTCACCGCCGCGGCAGCCCAGATCCGCGAGCGCCGGGCCGAGATCCTGGCCGCCAACGCCGAGGACGTGGCCGCGGCCCGCGAGGGCGGCGCCACGGCGGCGTTCCTCGACCGGCTGGCGCTCGACGACGGGCGGGTCGAGGCGATGGCCGCCGGGCTCGAGGCGATCGCCGCCTTCCCCGACCCGGTGGGCAAGGTGCTGGGCGAATGGGAGCGGCCGAACGGGCTGCGCATCAGCCGGGTAAGCGTGCCGCTCGGCGTCATCGGCATCATCTACGAATCCCGCCCCAACGTGACCGCGGACGCCGGCGGCCTGTGCCTCAAGGCAGGCAACGCGGCGATCCTGCGCGGCGGTTCGGAGAGCTTCAACGCCGCGGGCGTGATCGCCGACTGCCTGGCGGGTGGCCTGCGCGCCGCCGGCCTGCCCGAGGCCGCGATCCAGCGGGTGCCGTTTCGCGACCGGGCCGCGGTCGGGGTCATGCTGGGGATGACCGAGGTGATCGACGTCATCGTGCCGCGTGGCGGTCTTTCGTTGATCGAGCGGGTGGTGGCGGAAAGCCGGATCCCGGTGATCAAGCATCTGGAGGGCGTCTGCCACGTCTACGTGGACGCCACCGCGGACCCGGAGATGGCGCGCAAGGTGGTGCTCAACGCCAAGATGCGGCGCACCGGCATCTGCGGCGCCGCCGAGACCCTGCTCATGGACCGCAAGGTGGCGGAAAGCCACCTGCCGCCCATTCTCGACGATCTCATTGAGGCCGGCTGCGAGGTGCGCGGCGACCGGGCGGTGCAGGCGCTGGATTCGCGGGTCAAGGCGGCCAGCGCCCAGGACTGGGACACCGAGTATCTGGACGCCATCATCTCGGCCAAGCTGGTGGACGGCGTCGACGAGGCCATCGATCACGTGAACCGGCACGGCTCGCATCATACCGACAGCATCGTCACCGAGAATGAGGCGGCGGCCGAGCGCTTCCTCGCCCGGGTCGACAGCGGCATCGTCATGGTCAACGCCTCGACCCAGTTCGCCGACGGCGGCGAGTTCGGCATGGGCGCCGAGATCGGCATCTCCACGGGACGGCTGCACGCCCGCGGTCCGGTCGGGGCGGAGCAGCTGACCAGCTTCAAGTACGTGGTGCGCGGCGCCGGACAGGTCCGGCCCTGAAGCCCCGGCGGCCAAACCTGTCCGACCTCGGCGCGGCGCTCGGCGGCCGCCTGCCGGCCCCGGGCGAGCGCGTCGGCCTGCTCGGCGGCTCGTTCAACCCGGCCCACCAAGGCCACCTGGAGATCAGCCTCGAGGCGCTGCGCCGACTCGGTCTCAACCGGGTCTGGTGGCTGGTCTCGCCCCAGAACCCGCTCAAGCCGGTGCGCGACATGGCCCCGCTCGAGGAGCGGCTCT
>JBHICX010000264.1:0-3745 GCA_046759805.1 Kiloniellales bacterium
CTCAGCGCCCAGTTTGACCTGGACGCCGGCGCCGAGGGCGTCGTGATTACCAAGGTGAGCCCGGGCAGCGACGCCGCGCGGAAAGACCTGCGCCCGGGCGACCTGATCCTGGAGGTAAACCAGGAGGAGGTATCGACCCCGGCCGGTGCCGAGAAGAGGATCAAGCAGGCCAAGTCGGACGGCTACAAGACGGTGCTGCTGCTAGTCTCGCGCCGGGGCGACGAGCGCTTCGAGTCCGTACGCTTCAAGGCCGGCTAGCCCACCGAAGGCGATGGCGGCGGCGCTTTAGGACCCGGTGGCGGTCCTTGCTCTTCGATCGGGGTGCGGGACCCTCGCGGACGGGACGTTGAAGCGGGTGGATCACTCGGCGATCTCCGCGGTGCGGTATCCCTGGATGTACAACAACGCGGTCAGGTCACCGTGCTCGATACGCACCTTGGCGGCGGCGGCGACCGCCGGCTTGGCCCGGTAGGCGACACCGAGGCCAGCGGCCTTGAGCATGGGCAGATCGTTCGCGCCGTCCCCGACCGCCAGGATTTGGCTGCGCGCCACCCGGCGTTCCGCCGCCACCTCTCGCAGCACGCGCAGCTTGCCCTCGCGGCCCAGGATCGGCTCCTTGACGCGGCCGGTGAGTCGGCCGGCGACGATTTCGAGCTCGGTGGCCTCGTCCCGGTCGAAGCCGACGGCGGCGCCGACCGGCCGGGTGAAGTGGCGGAAGCCGCCCGAGACCAGCACGGTGTAGGCACCGGCTGCCCGCATGGTTTGGACCAGCGCGCGGGCGCCGGGGGTGAGGGTGATGCGCTCGGCGGCTCGTTCCAGCGCCGCGGCCGGCAGGTCCTCGAGCATGGCCAGCCGTTGCCTGAGTGCCGTCGCGAAATCGATCTCTCCGTTCATGGAGCGTTTGGTAATGGCCGCCACCTGGGTCTTGAGACCGGCGATGTCGGCAAGTTCGTCGAGGCTTTCGCCCATGATAATGGTGGCGTCCATGTCGGCGACCAGCAGTTTCTTGCGCCGGCTTGGGATTCGTTGCGCCACGACATCGATCGGGACACGGCTGAGCTCCTGGCGCAGTGCGGCTTCGGCCGCCTGCGGGTCGATCGCGGCAAACGGCAGGTCGCAGGCGGTTCGGGGAGCCAGCCAGTCCGGTCCGGCGACCCGGGCGCCGGCGCGCTCGAGCGCCGAACGGGCGGTGTCAACGATGCCACTGTCGAGTTCGACTCGCGCGGGATCGGCGATCAGGGTGAGGACGTTCCGCATGAGTGACGGGGCGTTGGGCATCCGCGAATATTGCTGTCGCCGGAGGCCGATCGCAAGCGGGCTCGTCCGCCGCCGTCGTCATCCGCGATGAGCCGGGCCCTGCTCGTCATCGCGGGTCCGACCGCCAGCGGGAAGTCGCGCCTTGCCCGGGCCGCGGCCGAGGCCATGGACGGTGTGGTCATCAACGCCGACAGCATGCAGGTCTACCGGGAGCTGGAAATCCTCTCGGCGCGGCCCGCTCCGGAAGACATGGCCCGGGTGCCGCACCGGCTCTATGGCGTGCTGTCGGCGGCACAGCCGTGTTCGGCCGCCCGCTGGCGCGACATGGCGACTCGCGAGATCGCCGCGGCCAGGAAGGTCGGGCGGCTGCCCATCCTGGTTGGCGGCACCGGCCTTTATCTCAGGGCGCTCCTCGAGGGGCTGGCCCCGCGCCCCGAGATTCCGCCGTCCGTGCGAGCTCCGGCGCGCGCGCTGCATGCCCGCCTGGGCGGCGCCGCCTGCCATGGCGAACTCGGGCGGCGCGACCCGGAGATCGCGGCGCGGCTGGGCCCGGGTGACAGCCAGCGCCTCATCCGCGCCTTCGAGGTCATCGAGGCGACCGGCCGTTCCCTTGCCGAGTGGCAAAGGGAAGCGGGCGCGGGGCCAGCCCTCGATCTGGACTATGCCGCGGTGGTGCTGACGCCGCCCAGGGCGGCGCTCTATGCCGCCTGCGACCAACGCTTTCTCGCCATGGTCGAGCGCGGCGCGCTCGCCGAGGTCAAGGCGCTTTACGAGCTTGAACTGGACCCGGAGCTGCCGGCCATGAAGGCGGTCGGCGTCGCTGAACTTGGCCGGCATCTTTCCGGCGAGCTCACGCTTGATCAGGCCGTGGCATTGGCCCAGCGGGCGACCCGACACTACGCCAAACGGCAGCTGACTTGGTTTCGTCATCAGCTCCCAGGGGCCAAAATATTCAAGGCGCAATATTCGGAATGTTTAAGGCCAAAAATCTTTTCATTTATTCGTCGCTTTTTGTTGACCGTTAACGGTTGAACGTCTAG
The DNA here is from genome assembly GCA_046759805.1 of Kiloniellales bacterium. GTDB lineage: Bacteria > Pseudomonadota > Alphaproteobacteria > JBHICX01 > JBHICX01 > JBHICX01. Next base: position 2,298 of record JBHICX010000264.1, read on the forward strand.
TTATTGCCGCTCTCACGCGCCGAATCTTTAAGGGCATGAAGGGCGCGGGGCCACGTTACCGTCGGGACCGTGGCGTCGGGCGAGGCTCGGAAAACCGCCTGAGCGAGAAAGGTGGACAATGGCGAGCGAGCGGCTGAACGGATCTGAGGTTCTCCTCAAGGCCTTGGTGGACCAGGGGGTCGAGGTTATTTTCGGCTATCCCGGCGGCGCGGTACTGCCGATCTACGATGAACTGTTCCGGCAAAACTCGCTGCGCCACATCCTCGTCCGCCAGGAAGCGGGGGCGGTTCACGCCGCCGAAGGCTACGCGCGGTCCACCGGCAGGGTGGGGGTGGTGCTGGTGACTTCGGGGCCCGGCGCCACCAACGCGGTTACCGGGCTCACCGATGCGCTGATGGATAGCATCCCGGTGGTCTGTCTCACCGGCCAGGTGCCGACTCACATGATCGGCAACGACGCCTTCCAGGAGGCCGACACCACGGGCATCACCCGGCCGTGCACCAAGCACAACTACCTGGTCAAGGAGCCCGGCGACTTGGCGCGCATCGTGCACGAGTCCTTCTACGTCGCCAAAAGCGGCCGTCCGGGGCCGGTCGTGGTCGACCTGCCGAAGGACATCCTGCAGGGACCGTGTCCCTATCTCCCGCCCAGCCGGGCCCCGCACAGGAGTTACAGGCCTCAGCTCAAGGGCGACCCCGAGCGGATGGAGCGGGCGATCGACCTGATGCTCGCGGCCAAGCGGCCGGTGTTCTACTGCGGCGGCGGCGTCATCAACTCCGGGCCTAAGGCCTGCCGGCTGTTGACCCGGTTGGTGCGCATGACCGGCTATCCCTGTACCAACACGGTGATGGGGCTGGGCTGCTTTCCGGCCTCCGACAAGCAGTTCCTCGGTATGCTCGGCATGCATGGCACCTACGAGGCCAACCTGGCCATGTACCAGTGCGACGTCATGGTCAACATCGGCGCGCGCTTCGATGACCGGGTGACCGGACGACTTTCCGAGTTCTCGCCTAACTCCACGAAGATTCACGTGGACATCGACCCCTCCTCGATCAACAAGAACGTGCCGGTCGACGTGGCCATCATCGGCGACGCCGGCCGTGTGCTCGAGGACATGATCAAGCTGTGGCAGGCCAAGCGGAAGAAACCGGACGGCAAGGCGCTGAAGGCCTGGTGGAAGCAAATCGACGAATGGCGCGCGCGCGATTGCCTGTCCTACGAATACTCCGACGAGGTTATCAAGCCGCAATACGCGCTCCAGCGGCTCTACGCGCTCACCAAGGGGCGCGATGTCTACCTCACCACCGAGGTCGGCCAGCATCAGATGTGGGCGGCGCAGTTCTACAAGTTCGAGGAGCCCAACCATTGGATGACCTCGGGCGGGCTCGGCACCATGGGCTACGGCCTGCCGGCGGCGATGGGGGTGCAGATCGCCCACCCCGACGCCC
>JBHICX010000265.1:0-3715 GCA_046759805.1 Kiloniellales bacterium
ATACACCTGAATCGCTTCGGCCCCGCCGCCACCGAAGGCCAGGCTGTACCCGAGACCGGTGATGCCCTCGTCCGTGTGCAGCAACGCCACCACCAGCCTGTGCTCGGGGAACTCGAGCGCAATCGGCTCGACCGTGGGAACCCGCAACACGAAGCTGTCGATGGCCGTGATCTTCAACTTGGCCCTCCAGGCGCTCGGGGACCGGGTGACGATCCAAGCATTTTTGCCACGGAACGGCACCAGGAAATCGTGGTCGCACCAGTAATGAGGTGTGCGGCCTCCGGCCCCACGAAAAGCCGCGCGCAGCGCCTCGGCTACGCCGAGCGGGGCTGCGCCCCACGCCCCGCTTTTTCTTGGGGCCGAAGGCCCCAAACCCCTGATTAACGTTATCGGATTCGGCGCGGCTTGACAGCGGGGGCAGAATCATTCAGGGATTCGTCAGGATCGAAATCGGTGTCACCAGATCGAGCCCCGCCGCGCGGGGCTTTTTCGTGGCCGCCACGATCCGGCGCACCGGACGACGTGAACAGGCGATGGGCGAGGAGACGCGCCGCGCCGCCATGCTGCGCCGGCACCGCACCCTCTTGAGCCGGCTCAACCGCATCGTGGCACGGCTCAGCCGGCGGCTGGAACATGAGCTGACGGACAATGCCCCGGACGCCCAGGGCTCGGCCGCGGGTCCGTCGCCGGTGCAGACGCTGGACGCGCTAATCCGGGCGGCGGCGAAGCTGATCCCGCTGGAGCGCCAGGCGTTCGGCCTGGAGGACGCCGGCGGGGAAGGGGACGATGCGGGCGACAGCCTCACCGACGCCGAGCGAGCTCACCGAATCGTTGCGCTGCTTGAACGCGCCGGTGCGGTCCGAGTTGGACCGGCTGTTGACGGCCGGGACTCGGTCGATCCTGTGGGAGCCGATCCCGGGGCCCCAGGTCGCAGCCTATCGTAGCCCGGCCGACGCGCTCTTGTATGGCGGCCAGGCCGGCGGCGGAAAGACCGACCTTCTGATCGGCCTGGCGCTGACGGGGCACCGGCGCTCGATCATCTTCCGCCGCGAGTACGAGCAGCTGAAGGCGATCATAGACCGCTGCCAGGCGATCATTCGCGACCGCCGGCTGTACAACGCCCAGGACCGGGTCTGGCGCTTAGGCGACGGCCGCCGCCTGGAGCTCGGCGCCTGCCAGCATCCCGGCGACGAGCAGAAGTTCCAGGGCCGGCCGCACGACCTCAAGGCCTTCGACGAGGTGAGCCACTTCCTGGAATCGCAGTTCCGGTTCCTCATCGGCTGGAACCGCACCACCGCGCCCGGCCAGCGGGTGCGGGTGGTGTGCACCGGCAACCCGCCGACCCACGCCGACGGCGAGTGGGTGATCCGCTATTGGGCGCCGTGGCTGGACGAGCAGCACCCGTATCCGGCCGGGCCGGGCGAGCTCAGGTGGTTCGCGGCGCTCGACGGCAAGGACGTCGAAGTCGAGGACGGCCGGCCGTTCGTCCATAAGCGCGAGCTGGTGCGGCCGAAGAGCCGCAGCTTCATCCCGGCGGCGGTCACCGACAACCCGTACCTGATGGCGACCGGCTACGTGGCCACCCTGCAGGCGCTGCCGGAGCCGCTGCGCTCGATGCTGCTCCATGGCGACTTCGGCGCCGCCCAGGAGGACGACCCCTGGCAGGTGATCCCGACCGCCTGGATCAAGGCGGCACAGGCGCGCTGGACGGCCGGGCCGTCGGAAGCAATGACGGCGCTGGGCGTCGACGTGGCCCGCGGCGGCCGCGACTTCACGGTCTTGAGCCCGCGCCACGGCCCGTGGTTCGCCGAGCAGCGCCTCTACCCCGGCCAGACCACGCCGGACGGCGCCCAGGTGGCGGCACTGGTGGTCGGCGCGCTGGAAGACGGGGCCCTGGTCAACATCGACGTGGTCGGCGTCGGCACCAGCCCCTTCGACCACCTGCGCGACAACGGGGTGGCGGCGAACCCGCTCAATAGCGCCGAGGCAAGCCGGGCCCGCGACCGCTCGGGCCGGCTCGGCTTCGTGAACAAGCGCGCCGAATGGTGGTGGCGAATGCGCGAGGCCCTGGACCCGGGCCATGGGCAACATCTCATGCTGCCGCCGGACCGGGGCCTTTTGGCCGACCTAGCGGCGCCGCGGTGGAAGCTCACCGCCCGCGGCATTCAGGTCGAATCGAAGGAAGACATCATGCGGCGCATCGGACGCTCACCGGACCGCGGCGACGCGGCGGTCTACGCGCTTGCCGAGGCAAGGCGCGCCGAGCCCAGCATCAGGAGGCTTTGAATGCGGCTCCGCACCCGGTTGACCTGGTGGCTCTTGGGCGAACGCAAGGCGTCGCGCACCTGGCCCCTGTTGGCGGCCTTCTCGGCCGGCGGCGGCGCCCGGTTCATGGACCGCCGCTTCGAGAGCTTCGCCAAGGAAGGCTATCGCAAGAACGTCGTCGCCTATCGCTGCATCTCGATGCTGGCGCAATCGGCGGCCAGTGTTCCTTGGGGCGTGTTCCGTGAGTTGACCAAGCTCGATGACGGCCCGCTGGTGAGGCTGATCCGGCGACCCAACCCCTGGCAGGGCTGGGGCGACTTCTTCGAGGCCTTCGTCGCCTTCTACCTCATCGCCGGCGACAGCTTCGTCGAGGCGGTGGGGCCCGACTCAGGTCCGCCGCGGGAGCTCTACACGCTCAGGCCGGACCGCATGAAGCTCGAACTCAATCAGGCCACCGGTGCGCCGGCGGCGTATCTGTTCGAGCTCGGCGGCCGCCGCCGGCGCTGGGACATGGACCCGGTCACCGGGGCCGGGCCGATCCTGCACTGGCGCACCTTCAACCCGCTCGATCCGTGGAACGGGCAAAGCCCGGTGGACCCGGCGGCCTTCGCCATCGACCAGCACAACTCGGCCGGCGCCTGGAACCAGGCGCTGCTGCAGAACGGCGCCAGCCCGTCGGGGGCGCTCGTCTACGCGCCCAAGGACGGGCCGACGGAGCTCACCGAGGCCCAGCTCGCGCGCCTCAAGGAGCAGATCGACGACCAGTTCACCGGCCCTCGCAACGCCGGCCGGCCGTTCTTGCTCGAGGGCGGCATGGATTGGCGCGCCATGGGGCTGTCGCCCAAGGACATGGACTGGATCAAGGGCAAGGACGTCTCGGCGCGCGAGATCGCGCTGGCCTATGGCGTGCCCTCCCAGCTCCTCGGCATCCCGGACGCCCAGACCTTCGCCAACTACCGCGAGGCCCGGTTGTCTTTTTGGGAGGACACGGTGATCCCGCTCCTCGACCGGGCCCGCGACGCGATCAACGCCTGGTTCGCCCAGTGGTGGCCGGAGCTTCGGCTGCGCTACGATCTGGACGGGGTGCCGGCGCTGACGCTCCGGCGCCAGCGCAAGGCCGACGGGCTCCGGGGGCTGGTCGAGGCCGGCATCCTCACCGTGAACGAGGCCCGCGACGAGCTGGGCTTCGAAGCTGTCGCCGGCGGCGACGCGCGCGCCGGTGCGCAGAGACCGGAGCAACCGGCGTGAACCTCGCCGCCACCGAAGGGTGTCACATGTCGCAATCCGGAAATAATTATAGATCAAGACTTGACCCTATGATTTTCATGCAGACCAAGCAGCTCGACGTCCCGTTCCAGCTCAAGGCCGCGCCCGACGCGGACGGCCGCTTCGAGGGGTTCGGCGCGGTGTTCCACAACACCGACTCGTTCGACGAGGTGATTGCGCCCGG
>JBHICX010000266.1:0-3707 GCA_046759805.1 Kiloniellales bacterium
AACCTGGTGGGTGACGATCCGGCTCAACGCCCCGCCATAGCCGGCGCCGCGCCGGTCGGTGACCAGTGCCAGCGCGCGGCCGCGCCCGACCAGCTCGCCGGCGAGCGACTCGGCCGGGAAGAGGTGGCCGCCGGTGCCGCCGGCCGCAAGCACAATAGGAGCGCCGCCGCTCATGGCGCCGAGGCTCCGCCCGGCCGCCGACGCGTCAGCGCCAGGATCATTCCCACAGTGACCGCCAGGGCCAGCAGCGAGGAGCCGCCATAGGAGATGAACGGGAGTGTCAGACCCTTGGTCGGCAAGAGCCGCAGGTTGACGCCCATGTTGATCACCGCCTGCAGGCCGAACTGGACCAAGAGCCCGGAGGTCGCCAGCATGATGAAGTCGTCGTTCTCCTCCAGCATGCGGCCCAAGCCCCTGAGCACGATGAAGGCGAACAACCCCACCATCATCAGGCAGGCGAGGAGGCCGAACTCCTCGCCGGCGACGGCGAAGATGAAGTCGGTGTGGGCGTCGGGAATGATGGTCTTGATCACACCTTCACCCGGACCGCGTCCCAACAGGCCGCCGTTGGCGAAGGCCTCGATGGCGCGGTCGATCTGGTAGGTGTCGCCGCTCGCGGGGTTGAGGAACAGATCGACACGCTGGGCGACATGGGGAAACGCCGCGTAGGCCCCGATCGCGCCGCTGAACGCCAGCACCGACAACAGTCCCACCCAAGCCATCGGCAGACCGGCGACGAAGAACTGGGCGCACCACACCACGGCAATCATGACCACCATGCCGAAGTCGGGCTGGAGCAGCAGCAGCCCGGCGACGATGCCGAACAGGGCCGCGCTGATCCAGGTACCGGGGAAGTGCGACTCGGCCTTCGCTCGCGCGAACATCCAGGCGGCGACGACCGCGAAGGTGGGCTTGACGAACTCCGAGGGCTGCAGCGACCAGGTGCCGAGGTAGAGCCAGCGCCGCGCGCCCTTGATCTCGTCGCCCTCGAACAGGGTGGCGGCGAGCAGGAGCAGGCTGATCAGGAAACCGACGGCGGCGAGGCGGCGGGTGCCGAGTGGCGAGAGCAGCGAGATGCCGAACATGATCAGCACCGCCGGCGGCAGCAGGAGAAACTGGCGGCGGGCGAAGTAAAAGGGATCAAAGCCGACGCGGTCGGCCACCGCCGGGGTCGCCGCCAGGGTGAGTATGGCGCCGGCGGCGACCAGCAGCGCGACCGCTGCGAGCGTCCAGTGGTCCACCGTCCACCACCAGCGCCCGACGAGGCTGGTATCGGTGCGCGCGAGGACGCTCATCGCTCCCCTCCCACGGCCTCCGCCGGGGCGGCTTCGACTCTGTTGCTGGTGAGCGCGGCGACAAGCGCCCGGAAGGCATCGCCGCGGGCCTCGAAGTCGGCGAACTGGTCGAACGAGGCGCAGGCCGGGGACAGCAGCACCACCGCACCGGCCCTTCCCGCAGCGGAAGCGTCGCAGTGCGCCGCCTTCACCGCCGCCCCGAGCTCGGTCGCGATCGTATAGGGCACCGCACCCTCGAGCGTGGCCGCGAAATCCGCCGCCGCCTCGCCGATCAGGTAGGCATGGGCGATGCGCCCGAAGTAGCGCTCGAGCGCGCCGATGCCGCCCTCCTTGGGCCGGCCGCCCGCAATCCAGTAGATGCGCTCGTAGCAGGCGAGCGCGCGGGCCGCCGCCTCGGCGTTGGTCGCCTTGCTGTCGTTGACGAAGAGGACACCGTCGATCTCGGCCACCGGTTCCATGCGGTGGGCAAGCCCCGGGAAGCTCATGAGCGCGGCCGCCGCCTCGCCCCTCTTGAGCTCAAGCGCCCGCGCCGCCGCATAAGCCGCGGCGGCGTTCTGCCAGTTATGGACGCTGGGCAGGGTGGCGACGCCGTTCAGGTCGGCCACGGCAACGGCGCCGCCAGCCATGGCGTCGTAAAGGACGCCACCGGTGACGTAGACGCCGCCATCGATGGCCCCCAGCGCCGAGATCGGCACCAGCCGCTTGCGACCGGCCTCTCTCAGCTCATCGAAGATCGCCAGGCCGTGCTCATCGTCGACGCCCGCCACCGCCCACTGGTCTGAGCCCTGGCCCGCAAAGACGCGGCGCTTGACCGCGACGTAACCGGCCATGCCGCCGTGGCGGTCGAGGTGATCGGCGCTGATGTTGAGCAGCACCGCGACATCCGCCACGAACGACGGGCTCAAGTCGATCTGGTAGGACGACAGTTCGAGGACATAGACTGCGCCGCCACCCACCCGCCGCAGCTCAAGCGCCGGTTTGCCGAAGTTGCCGCCGACCTCGACGTCGCGCCCGCAAGCAGCCAGCAGGTGCCCAATGAGCGCCGCGGTCGTCGACTTGCCGTTGGTGCCGGTCACCGCGACGACCGGCGAGTTGGGACGGACGCGGGCGAAGAGCTCGATGTCGCCGATCACCTCGGCGCCGGCGGCCCGGGCCAGTTCCACCAGCGGGTGGGGTTCTGGATGGATCAGCGGCACGCCCGGGCTCAGCACCAGCGCGCCGACGCCTTCCCAGCCGCCGCCGTACAGGTCGACGAGCGGCACGCCTTGCGCCGCGGCGGCGTCGCGGCGGCTCCTCTCATCGTCCCAGGCGCGCACCTCGGCCCCGCCGGCCAGCAGGGATCGGGCCGCGCTCATGCCGCTTCTGCCAAGGCCGAAGACGGCGACGGGACGGCCGGCAAAGCTGTCCACCTCGATCATCCCGTCACCTCAACTTGAGCGTCGCCAGGCCGAGCAACGCCAGGATAAAGGCGATGATCCAGAAGCGGATGACGATGGTCGATTCGGCCCAGCCCTTCTGTTCGAAGTGGTGGTGGAGCGGCGCCATGCGGAAGACGCGCCGCCCTGTCAGTTTGAACGAGATGACCTGAACCACGACCGACACGGTCTCGAGCACGAACAGCCCACCGACGATGGCGAGCACCAGCTCGTGCTTGGTCACCACGCTGATGGCCCCGAGCGCGCCGCCCAAGGAGAGGCTGCCGGTATCGCCCATGAACACCATCGCCGGCGGCGCGTTGAACCATAAGAAACCGAGGGCGGCTCCGACCAGGGCGCCGCAGAACACGGCGAGTTCGCCGGCGCCGGGCACCGGGTGAAGCTGCAAGTAGCTCGAGAACACGGCGTTGCCGACGAGATACGCGATCAGCGCGAAGGTGGCGGCGACGATCAGCACCGGTACGATGGCCAGCCCATCGAGCCCATCGGTCAGGTTCACCGCGTTGGACGCGCCGACGATCACCAACACGGCTACGGGGAGAAACACCCAGCCCAGATCGAACAGGATGTTCTTGAAGAACGGGACGGCGAGCGCCGCCGCCAGCGGCTCCCGCATGAGTTTCGTGATCCAATAGGCGGCGATGACCGCGATGACCACCTCGATCAGCACCTTGAGCTTCCCTGGCAGACCGCGGGAGCTCTGGCGCGTCACTTTAAGGTAGTCGTCGACGAAACCGACGGCGCCGAAGCCGAAGGTAACCAGCAGCACCGACCACACATAGCCGTTGCGGAGGTCGGCCCACAGCAGGGTGGCGAAGGCCAGCCCGAGGAGGATGAGGAAGCCGCCCATGGTCGGCGTCCCCTGCTTGCTGATCGGGTGCTGTTCCGGGCCGTCGTCGCGGATCGGCTGGCCGTTGCCCTGCTTGGCGCGCAACCAGCCGATGACGTAGGGGCCGAAGATGAAGCAGACCACGAG
>JBHICX010000267.1:0-3701 GCA_046759805.1 Kiloniellales bacterium
ACCGCGGAGAAGAAAAGGGAGATAAGGGGATGAGGGGAATAGGAGGATGGAAAGTAAGGCGCGCCAAAGGCGCGCAATATTTTATCCCCTCATCCCCAACCATCCCCTTATCTCCCTTGATCCTCTGCGTCTTCTCCGCGTCCTCCGCGCTGAAGGGTCCCGCTTTCTCAGGTTCGAACCGCGGTTGCCAGACCGGTGATATTGGCTTGGACTCGCGGAACGCCTATATACCCGCTTGAGCGATTCGGCCCTTGCCGAATTGCCGGCGCTAATCCGAGGAGGCCCCATGGCGTTGCCGCTCATGCCCAAGGCGACCGCCGTCTGGCTGGTCGAGAACACCATCCTGACATTCGAGCAGATCGCCGCGTTCTGCGGGCTGCACCTGTTGGAGGTGCAGGCGATCGCCGACGGCGAGGTGGCGATCGGGATGACCGGGATCGACCCGATCGCCAACAACCAGCTGACCAAGGAGGAGCTGGCGCGCTGTGAGCAAGACCCGACGGCGCGGCTCCAGCTGGCGCCGCAGGATCTGCCGCAGCCCCAGGCCAAGCCCAAGGGGCCGCGCTATACGCCGATCGCCAAGCGTGCCGACAAGCCGGATGCCATCGCCTGGCTGTTGAAGACCCACCCCGAGCTCGCCGACGCGCAGATCTGCAGATTGATCGGCACCACCAAGCCGACCATCGCCGCGGTGCGCGACCACAGCCATTGGAACAGCCAGAACCTGCACCCGCGCAGCCCGGTGGAGTTGGGCCTGTGTAAGGCCGACGACCTCGACGCGGCGGTGGCCGCCGCCGACCGGCGCGCCAAGCCGTCCGAGACCCAGGCGGCGCAGTCCCGGCCCGAGTAGCCGCCGGCGCCCGGCAAGGCGGAATCCTGAAAGCGGCGCCACGACGCCGGGCATTCAGCCGCGGCCGCCGCCTCATACCGATGAGCGCATGTGGTGACACATGCGTTCATCGGCAAGCGCGACCGCGCGTCGCCGCTTATGCGGCGGAAGCCCAGCGGCGTTTGAGCGGAACAGGCAAGCCGATTCATCGGCTCGCCGGTATCACTCCGCTACCGGCACCGTGTAGTTGAGGGCCATCCGGCCACCGTCGGGGTAAATGGTCTGCCCGGTGATATAGGATGCGTCGTCGGAGGCGAGGAAGGTGGCGACCGCGGCGACCTCCTCGACCTCGCCGCAGCGGCCCATCGGCGTGCGCGACAGGATCTTGCGGCGCGCCGCCTCGTCGTGCATCACCACCTTCAGCATGTCGGTCATGATGCTGCCGGGGCCGATGGCGTTGACCCGGATACCGTGCGGCACCAGGGCCAGGGCCATCACCTTGGTCAATTGGTTGATGCCGCCCTTGGCGGTGACATAGGGGACCTGATCCGGGATCGCCACCACGGCGTTGATCGACGACATGTTGATGATGGCGCCGCCCTTGCCCTGGGCCACCATCTGCCGCGCCGCCGCCTGGCCGGTCAGGAACACGCCCTTGAGGTTGACCCTAAGCACCCGGTCGAAGTCGGCCTCGGTGATGTCGAGGAAGCCGGCGGTGTGGATGACGGCGGCGTTGGCAAGGCAGATATCGAGGCCGCCGAAGCGCTCGACCGTGGCCTCGATGAGGGCGTCGACCTGAGCCTTGTCGCCGACGTCGCAGGCAACATAGGCGGCGACCGGGCCGGTCGCCTCATGGGCGGCATTGACGGCTTCGGCCGCGGCCGACCCCTTGTCATCGTCGATGTCGGCGATGACCACCCGGGCGCCCTCGGCGGCGAACCGCTCGGCGCAGGCGCGGCCGATGCCCTGGGCGCCGCCGGTCACCACGGCGGTCTTGCCGTCAAGTCGCATCGCTTGCGGTCATCCCCTTTTGCGCGTAGCCCAGGGTCTGCAGGGCCTGTTCGATCTCCGGCAGGACGGCCGGGTCGTCGATGGTGGCGGGGATCTTGTATGCCTTGCCTTCGGCAATGAGACGCATGGTGCCGCGCAGGATCTTGCCGGAGCGGGTCTTGGGCAGGCGCTGCACCACCGTCGCGGTCTTGAATGCGGCCACCGGGCCGATGCGCTCGCGCACCAGCCGCACCACCTCGCTCACGATCTCCGGTTGCGGACGCTCGACGCCGGCGTTCAACACCAGAAGGCCCAGCGGCAGCTGGCCCTTGAGCGAATCCTCGACGCCGAACACCGCGCACTCCGCCACGTCCGGATGGGCGGCCAGCACCTCCTCCATGGCGCCGGTGGACAGCCGGTGGCCGGCCACGTTGATGACGTCGTCGGTGCGCGTCATCACGTAGACGTAGTCGTCGTCGTCCATGTAACCGGCGTCGGCGGTCTGATAGTAGCCGGGGAACTGGTCGAGGTAGCTCTCCCGGTATCGGGCGTCGGCGTTCCACAGCGTCGGCGCCATGCCCGGCGGCAGCGGCAACCTGGCCACGATGGCGCCGATCTCGCCACGCTTCACCTCGCGGCCGTCGGCGCCGAGCACGTGGAGGTCCCAGCCCGGCACGGCCCGGGTCGGCGAGCCGGGCTTGACCGGCAGATGCTGGATGCCCAGGCAGTTGGCGGCAATCGGCCAGCCAGTCTCGGTCTGCCACCAATGGTCGATCACCGGCACGCCCAGATGGCGCTCGGCCCAACCGAGTGTATCCGGGTCGAGCCGCTCGCCGGCCAGGAACAAGGCCCGGAACCGGGACAGGTCGTAGTCCTTAGTGAGCCGGCCCTCCGGGTCGTCGCGCTTGATGGCGCGGAACGCGGTCGGCGCGGTGAACAGCGTCGCCACCTGGTGCTCGGCGATCACGCGCCAGAAGGCGCCGGCGTCGGGGGTGCCGACCGGCTTGCCCTCGTACAAGACCGAGGTGCAGCCGTGGAACAGGGGCGCGTAGACGATGTAGGAATGGCCCACCACCCAGCCCACGTCCGAGGCTGCCCAGTACACCTCGCCCGGGTCCACGTCGTAGATGTTCTTCATCGACCACTTGAGCGCCACCAGGTGCCCGCCATTGTCGCGCACGATGCCCTTGGGCGCGCCCGTGGTGCCCGAGGTGTAAAGGATATAGAGCGGGTCGGTGGCCTCGACCGGCACGCAGTCCGCGGGCTCGGCGGCCTCGAGCGCCTCGAGCCAGTCCACGTCGCGCCCCGGCGTCAGCTCCGCCGGGCCCTGGCGGCGTTGCAGGATGATGCAGGTTTCGGGCTTGGACGACGCCAGCTCGATGGCCTCGTCCAAGAGCGGCTTGTAGGCGACGACCCGGTCCACCTCGATGCCGCAGGAGGCAGAGACGATCATCTTCGGCTTGGCGTCGTCGATGCGGGTGGCCAGCTCGTTGGCCGCGAAGCCGCCGAACACCACGGAATGAATGGCGCCGATGCGCGCGCAGGCCAGCATGGCGACCGCGGCCTGAGGCACCATCGGCATGTAGATGATCACCCGGTCGCCCTTGCCGATCCCGTGGTCCTTCAGCGCCCCGGCAAACCGCGCCACCTTGTCGCGCAGCTCGGCGTAGGTGAACCGCTTGACGGTGCCGGTCACCGGGCTGTCATAGATGAGGGCCAACTGGTCGGCCCGGCCGCCTTCCACATGGCGGTCGAGCGCGTTATGGCAGGTGTTGACCAGGCCGCCGCCGAACCACCGGTAGAACGGCGGGCTGGAGTCGTCCAGCACCTTGTCCCACCGCTTGTACCAGTCGATCTGTTCGGCGGCCTCGCCCCAGAACCC
>JBHICX010000268.1:0-3696 GCA_046759805.1 Kiloniellales bacterium
CCTGGACGAGCGCGACATCCGCCGACTGGCCCCCGGCGCGGCGGTGTTTTCCGGCGCGGGCACGGTGTTTCATTTCGCCAGCATCGGCGATATCGTCCCCTCCATCGAGCGGCCGGCGGAGTACCTGTCGGTCAACGTCCAGGGGACGGTGCGGGTGCTGGAATCTGCCCGCCATGCCCGAGCGGAGCATTTCGTCTACGCCGGGTCCTCGTCCTGTTACGGCCTGGCGGCCACGCCCACGCGGGAGGACCATCCCATTCAACCGCTGCACCCCTACGCGCTCAGCAAGTATCTCGGCGAGCAGACCGTGTTTCACTGGCGACGGGTCTACGGCATGAAGGCCAACTCGCTGCGCATCTTCAATGCGTATGGACCGCGGGTGTGCACCACCGGTGCCTACGGTGCGGTGTTCGGCGTGTTCCTCAAGCAGAAGCTCGAGGGCAAGCCGTTCACCGTGGTCGGCGACGGCACCCAACGCCGGGATTTCGTGTACGCGACCGACGTGGCCGATGCCTTCGTGCGGGCGGCCGACGCGGCGCATGACGGCGAGGTGTACAACGTCGGCGCCGGCAACCCGCAGTCGATCAACCGGTTGGTCGAGCTGATCGGCGGCGAAGTGGTGCACATCCCGAGGCGCCCCGGGGAGCCCGATTGCACCTGGGCCGACATCGCCAAGAGCAAGACCCGGCTGGGCTGGACACCGAAGGTATCCTTCGAGGAGGGCGTGCAACGCATGATGGCGGAGATCGAGGCCTGGCGCGATGCCCCGTTATGGGATCCGGCCTCGATTGCCAGCGCGACCAAGAGTTGGTTTGCTTATCTGGGTGCTAACGAGGGGTGAACGTGAACAAGCTGTCGACGGATTTCGCCCACAAGATCAAGACCGCGGACGAGGTGCGGCGCATCATTGGCCGGCGCCCGCGCCGGGATAAGGTGATCATGTGTCACGGGGTGTTCGATGTGGTCCACCCCGGCCATCTGCGGCACCTGCTCTACGCCAAGACCAAGGCCAGCATCCTGATTGCCAGCCTCACCGCCGACGCCCATGTGGAAAAGGGGCGCAACCGGCCGCACGTGCCGCAGGACCTGCGGGCCCTGAACCTGGCGGCCTATGAGATGGTGGACTACGTCATCATCGACGAGCACGCGACGCCCATAGAGAACATCAAGCATCTCGAGCCCGACTTCTTCGCCAAAGGATACGAGTATGTCGAGAGCGGTCTTTCGCCCAAGACCAACGAGGAGTACCAGGCGCTCAGCGCCTATGGCGGCGAAATGATCTTCACTCCCGGCGACATCGTCTATTCCTCGAGCGCCCTCATCGATCTGGCGCCGCCGCGCATCCGGGTCGAGAAGCTCTTGAGGCTGCTCGAAATGGAGGGGCTGAGCTTCGACCGGCTGCGCCGGGCGGTGGCAGAGCTTAGGGGCCACCGAGTGCACGTGGTCGGCGACACCATCGTCGATAGCCACACCCAAACCACCCTTGTTGGCGGTCAGATCAAGACACCGACCGTCAGCGTCCTTTATACCGGTCGCGTCGACTATGTCGGCGGCGCCGGCGTGGTCGCCAAGCACCTGCGCGCCGCCGGGGGAGAGGTGGTGTTGTCCACGGTACTGGGCGAGGACGGGCTCAAGGACTTCGTGGTTGGCGACCTGCGCGAGGCCGGGGTGGACTGCCTTCCAGTGATCGACCCGACCCGGCCGACCACCAACAAGAACGCGATCGTCACCGACGGGTACCGCCTCTTGAAGATCGACACCCTGGACAACCGCTCGATCTCGGACGGCATCCTGCACCAGATTTCCGCGGCCGTGCGCGAGACCGAGTGCGAAGCGGTAGTGTTCAGCGACTTCCGCCACGGCATCTTCAACAGCCGCACGGTTCCGCGGCTGATCGACGCTATTTCCGGCGGCGTGTATCGAGTCGCCGACAGCCAGATGGCGAGCCGCTGGGGAAACATCACCGATTTCAAGGGCTTCGATCTGATCACGCCCAACGAGCGCGAGGCGCGCTTCGTGCTGGCCGACCAGGACTCGGGCGTACGGCCGCTGGCGTCGGCGCTTTACGACGCCGCCCAATGCAAGACGCTGATTCTGAAGCTCGGCGACCGCGGCGTCTATACCTGCCGCAGCGGCGACCACGAGGCGCTGGACTCGTACTTCTCCGTGGACAGTTTCGTCGAGCAACTGGTCGACCCGGTGGGCGCTGGCGACGCGCTGCTCGCCTACGCGACGCTGGCCATGCTGGCGACCGGCTCGGCGGTGATCGCCACCATCCTCGGCTCGATGGCCGCCGCCTGCGCCTGCGAGGTCGACGGCAACCTGCCGGTGCCGCCGCAGGACGTCATGAACAAGATCGACGCGGCGGAGAAGAGTGCCAACTACCTCTGAATCCACCATCCTACGGGTGATCGTCGCCGGCCTCGGGGTGCAGGGACGCAAGCGCCAGCGGATAGCCGGCGCCGACGTGGTGGCGACGGTCGACCCGGTGGTCGCCGAGGCCGATTACCGGCAGATCGAAGACGTGCCGCTCGATGGGTTCGATGCGGCGCTCATCTGCGTCCCCGACCATGTCAAGCTCGAGGCGCTGACCTATCTCTTGTCGAACGGCAAGCATGCCCTGGTGGAGAAGCCGCTCATCGCCCCCGAGGAGACGTCGCTGATGGCCCTGGACGAGCTGGCGCGCCGGCAGGGCGCGGTGTGCTACACCGCCTACAACCACCGCTTCGAGCCGCACTTCACGCGCCTGCGCGACGCCGTGGCGTCGGGGGTGCTGGGCACCATCTATCGGGCCCGGTTCTTCTACGGCAACGGCACCGCCCGGGACGTGGCCCAGTCCCGCTGGCGCGATCACGGGGCCGGGGTGTTGCCGGACCTCGGCTCGCACCTCCTGGATACGCTCTTGTTCGTGTTCGCCGATCCGCCGTCGGACTTCCGCCTGTGGGCGGCGCGTCGCTTCGAGACCGCGGCACCCGACCACGTCATCTGTGCCGCCGACGGGCCGCCGCTCATCGAGCTGGAGATGAGCCTCGTCTCCTGGCGCAACCATTTTGCCGCCGACGTCTACGGCGAGCGCGGCAGCGCCCACATCGACTCGCTGTGCAAGTGGGGCCCCAGCACCTTCACGCTGCGCCGCCGGGTGCTGCCGAGCGGCCGGCCCAGGGAGGAATCCGTGGTGCTGAGCCAGTCCGACCCGACCTGGGAGCTGGAATATGCCCATTTCAAGCGGCTGTGCGCCGAGGGCGGCCCCGGCAACGTCGACAACGACTTGTGGATCAACCGCGTCTTGGGCGCGCTCAGCGGCGAGGCGACGGCGGAGGCCACGAGATGACGGAACCGGTCATCGGTTTTGCCGGGCTCACCCATCTGGGCCTCACCTCGGCGGCGGCGTCGGCGGCGCGGGGCTTCCGCACGGTGGGCTATGACGCCGATCAGCGGTTGATCGCGGCGCTTAAGGCCGGGGAGCTGCCGCTCACGGAACCAGGCCTCGGCGAGCTGCTGGCGGCCAACCGCCGGCGGCTGGAGTTCAGCGCCGATCCCGGCGCGCTTACCCGCGCCGACGTGGTGTTCGTGGCCGCCGACGTGCCGACCGACGACGCCGGCCGCAGCGACCTGGGGCCGATTCTCGATCTCTGTGCCAGGGCCGCCGGCGGGCTCAAGGACGGCGCGGTGCTGGTGATCTTGTGCCAGGTGCCG
>JBHICX010000269.1:0-3695 GCA_046759805.1 Kiloniellales bacterium
CAGCACGTCGCCCATCAGCCGACGTCCCCGGCGGCGCCGTGGGAGATCCTGACCATGGCCTCCAGCGCCGCCCGAGCCTGGCCGGAGTCGACGGCCCGGGCGGCGATTTCAGCACCCCGTCTCAGGTCTTTCGCCTTGCCGGCGACCACCAGCGCCGCGCCGGCGTTCATGAGCACGATGTCGCGAAACGCTCCGGGCTCACCGTCGAGCAGCGCCCGCACCGCAGCGGCATTTCTCTCGGGGTCGGATCCCTTGAGCGCATCGGGCTCGGCGCGCTCAAGACCGGCTTCCTCCGGCGTCACCTCGAAGGTCCTCAAGGCACCGTCCTCGACCTCGGCCACGTAGGATGCCGCGGTCGTGGTCAGCTCGTCGAGACCGTCGGCGCCGTGCACCACCCAGACGCGCTCGGCGCCCAGCTTGCCGAGGACCGTTGCCATCGGCTCGATCCAGCGCCGCGCGAAGGCGCCCACCATCAGGCGCTTGACCCCGGCCGGGTTCGACAACGGGCCCAACAGGTTGAAAATGGTCCGGGTGGCGAGCTCGACCCGGGCCCCGCCCACGTGCCGCATGGCGGAGTGGTGGCGTGGCGCCATGAGGAAGCCGATCTTGGCCTCGCGGATCGAGCGTTCGACCAGCGCCAAATCGGCGTCGATGTTGACCCCCAGCGCCGCCAGGACGTCGGCGGAGCCGCATTTGGACGACGCCGCCCGGTTGCCGTGCTTGGCCACCGGTACGCCGCAGCCGGCGACCACCAGCGCCGCCGCGGTGGACACATTGTAGGTGTGCGATGCGTCACCGCCGGTGCCGACCACGTCGATGGCGTCGGCCGGGGCGGCGACGCGCAGCATCTTGGCCCGCATGGCGCGCACCGCGCCGGTGATTTCCTCGACGCTTTCGCCGCGCACCCGGAGCGCCATGAGGAAGCCGCCGACCTGGGCCGGGGTGGCGTCCCCCGACATCATGACGTCGAAGGCGGCCTCGGCCTGCGCCTCGTCCAACGATGCGCCCTCGGCGACGTGCGCCAGCAATGATCTGAAATCGGTCACCACTCTGCCCTCACGCCGGCGCCGGTCAGGCGCACATCCTGAGGAAGCCCTCGAGCAACTTGTGGCCGTGTTGCGAGGCGATGCTCTCGGGGTGGAACTGCACCCCATGGACCGGTCGCTCGCGGTGGGCAAGACCCATGATCAGGCCGTCCTCGGACTCCGCGGTAACGGCCAGGCATTCGGGCAGGGTTTCGCGCTCCACCACCAGGGAATGATAGCGCGTCGCCTGGAACGGGTTCTCCAGGTCGCGAAATACGCCGCTGCCGTTGTGGTTGATGGTGCTGAGCTTTCCGTGCATCGGCACCGGCGCCCGCACCACTCGGCCGCCGAAGGCCTGGCCCACGGCCTGATGCCCGAGGCACACGCCCAGCACCGGAATGTGGTCGTCCGCACGCTCGACCAGCTCGACGCAGATGCCGGCGCGGTCCGGGTCGCAAGGGCCGGGTGACAGCACGATACCTTGCGGCCGCATCCGGATCACCTGGTCCACGGTGATGGCGTCGTTGCGCCGCACTTCGGTCTCGGCGCCCAGCTCGCCCAGGAAGTGGACCAGGTTGTAGGTAAAGCTGTCGTAGTTGTCTATTACCAGATACATTGCAAAACGTTATTCGAGGTTTCGGATTCCTGTTGTCGAGCTCTTTGACCTTCTTATAGCAAGCATTCCGGGACCTTGAAAGCGATGCGGCCCCGGAGGTGGCGAGACGCTGCCAAAGCTCTCCAAAACCGCTCGGATGTTCGAGGGCAGCAACGGAGTGCGGGCTGGAGGATTCCACCTAAGCGGAAACGGCCTTAAGGCTGCATACCTGGGTCGGCGGCGGCGAAGCCGACCGCTTCCTCGGCCGCCCGGATGAGCGCCCGGGCCTTGGCGCAGCTCTCCTGGTACTCCCGTTCCGGGTCGCTGTCGGCGACGATGCCGCCGCCGGCCTGGACATAGAGCATGCCGTCCTTGATCACCGAGGTGCGCAGGGTGATGCAGGTGTCCATGTCGCCGTTGGCGCCGAAATAGCCGATGCAGCCGGCGTAGACGCCGCGCTTGTCGGGCTCCAGCTCGTCGATGATCTCCATCGCCCGCACCTTCGGCGCCCCCGAGACGGTTCCGGCCGGGAAGCCGGCGACGAGCGCACTAAGGGCGTCGTATCTCGGGTCGATCTCGCCCTCCACGTTGGAGGCGATGTGCATCACGTGCGAGTAGCTTTCAATGGCGAACTGCTCGGTGACGGTGACGGTGCCGATCTTGGCCACCCGGCCCACGTCGTTACGCCCCAGGTCGAGCAGCATCAGGTGCTCGGCGCGCTCCTTCGGGTCGGCCAGCAGCTCGTCCCTGAGCGCCCGGTCCTCGGCCGCGTCCTTGCCGCGCGGCCGGGTTCCGGCGATCGGGCGGATGGTCACCTTGTCGCCGCGAAGCCGGACCATGATCTCCGGGCTCGAACCCACGACCGAATAGCCGCCGAAGTCCAAGAAGAACAGGAACGGCGACGGGTTGAGGCGCCTCAATGCCCGGTACAGCGAGAACGGCGGCAGCCGAAACGGCACCGAGAACCGTTGCGAGAGCACGACCTGGAACACGTCGCCGGCGAAGATGTACTCCTTGCCCTTCAGCACCATGTCATGGAACTGCTCGCGGTCCATGTTGGAGGTCGGGGTGGGGAGCGTGGCCTGACGGGCCGGTGCGTCGCGGCGGTAGGGCAGGCTGCGCGAGAAATCGGTCACCACGTCGGCCAGGCGCTCGCCGGCCTGGGCGTAGGCGGCCCGGGCATCGACGCCGTCGCCGGGCCGCACCGGGGTGATCACGGTGACGATGTCCTCGATGTTGTCGAACACCGCCATCACCGTGGGCCGCAGGAACACGCCGTCGGGAATACCCAGGACGTCGCGGTTCTGGTCCGGCAGCCGTTCCATCAGGCGCACCATGTCGTAGCTCATGTAGCCGACGAGACCGGAGGCCATGGGCGGCAACCCGGGCGGGATGTCGATCGCCGACTCCTCGACCACCGCGCGCAGCGACGCCAATGCCCCGAGGGCTTCGAGTTGGAACGCGTCCGGGTCGAAGCGGGCGCTGCGGTTGACCTCCGCCTTGTCACCGGTGCAGCGCCAGATCAGGTCGGGCTTCAACCCGATGAACGAGTAGCGGCCGCGCACCGCCCCGCCTTCGACCGATTCCAGGAGGAAGCTGTTCGGCCGCCCGTCGGCCAGCTTCAGCATCGCCGACACCGGCGTCTCCAGATCGGCCACCAGCCGCGTCCACACCAGCTGCGGCCGGCCGGCCGCGTAGCCCTCGGCGAAGCTGGAAAACGCCGGCTCCGGCTTCATTGCCGGCGGAACAGGCTGTCGATAGCGGCCTGGTTGACCGAGACCGTGTAACGGCCGCGCAGGGCCGCGGTGAACTGGGCGAGCAGGTCGCCCTGAACCGCCTCATCGAGCGACTTGGACAGGGCGCCAAGCGCGTCACCGGATGCGCTCGGCCGGGCGGCCCGCACCTCCTCGAGACGGGCCACCATGTAGCCGTCGGCAGTGGGCGCCAGGGCCAGTTCGCCCGGCAAGGCCTTGAACATCTCCGTCACCAGGGACCCGGGCAGGCTGAGGCCGGCGGTCCGGCCCTCGCGGGTGAACGGGGCGCTCATCTTCGTCTCGAGGCCCCGCTCGGCGGCC
>JBHICX010000270.1:0-3656 GCA_046759805.1 Kiloniellales bacterium
TGACAACGTAACGGAAGGGAACCATGACGGTTGGCCAAAGATTGATCGGGACGGTGGCGCTGATCACCGGTGGCGCCTCGGGTATCGGCGCCAAAACCGCACGGGTATTTGCCGAGCACGGCGCCGGGGTCGCGGTGTCCGACGTCAACGACGACCTCGGCCGGCAAGTGGCCGACGAGATCGAGGCCAAGGGCGGCGACGCCGCCTACTTTCACCTCGACACCACCGATGAGGAGCAATGGATCGCGGTCGTGCGCCAGACCATAGGCCGGTTCTCCAAGCTGAACGTGCTTGTCAATGTCGCCGGTGTTTCTGGCCGCGAAGCGGACCGGAAGACGGTGCCGAAGATCGACGGCACTAGGCTCGACTTGTGGAATGCGGTGATGTCGGTGAACGCGACCGGCGTGTTCCTGGGCATCAAGCACGTCATCCGGCCGATGCGCGAGGCCGGCGGTGGATCGATCATCAATATGTCTTCGATCTACGGCATCGTCGGGTCCGCGCACAGCGCCGCCTATCATGCCTCGAAGGGTGCCGTGCGCTTATTGACGAAATGCGCCGCGATCCAATACGCGGGCGAGAAGATTCGCGTGAACTCGGTGCATCCGGGCTTCGTCGACACCCCCATGACCGAGCTCGTCCATGCCGATCCGGAACTCGCCGGGCCGCGCTTGGCGGCAACCCCTGTGGGCCGGTTCGGACAGCCCTACGACATTGCCATGGGCTGCCTCTATCTCGCCTCGGACGAGGCCGCCTGGATGACCGGCGCCGAGCTGGTGATCGACGGCGGCATGACCGCCCAGTAGCACCGTTTGCGCGGCTCAGGGAACGGTCATGCCGTCTTTGAGCACCGCTGAGAAGAAGCCGTGATAGGCGTCGTCCGGCACGTTGTAGACGACCTCTTCGAGCACCGGGTGCGCGCCAAGGCGATCGAAATAGGCCCCGAGGTTCCCATAGCCGGCGAAATGCTCGTCGCCGACCAGCTCGGCCCACATGCCGAGGATGCGCGTGAACGGTGCGATCACCACGTCAACGAGCGACAGGTCGTCGCCCAGGAAGTACGCGGCCTTGGTCGCCACCTCGCGGTCGAGGATGGCCAGGTCCGGGAAGATTCTGCGGCAGACCGCCACCTTGCGGTCGACATCGCGGGCGACGTGGACGAACTCGCCGTCGCGGTCGGCGACGGCACGGTTGAAAAAGGCGATCCACTGCCGGGCATAGGCGCGCCCGGCCGGGTCCTCGGGCAACATCGCCGGCGTGCGCCAGACCTCGTTGATATACTCGCAGATCACCGCCGATTCGATGAGGTTCTTGCCCTGGTGCACCAGCACCGGGACCTTGCCGAACGGCGACACGGCGTTGAACGCGTCCGGCCGCTGCTTTTGGGTGATGTCCACCTCGACCACGTCGTGATCCACGCCCTTCAGCGCCAGGGCGGCCAGGACCCGCTTGGCGCTCGGCGAGAATCCGTTCGAATAGACGACCGGCTTGTCCATGTCGGTTTCCTCCCCTTGTTTGCACGAGACTTGCTGCCCTGCCTAGAAGCCGATGGCGGCAGCTGGCCGGAACGCCCCTAATTCGGCTTGCCCCAAATGGCCTCCAAGTCGATGGCGACCGCACCCCCTTTACACAACGCGGGGCCGCACTACAAGCGCGCCCTGGTGATCCGAGCCAGTCAGATCGACCGGGCTTTGTCGAATGCCGCCTGTCCCCGCCCTGACGGCCATCAGTTTGCCGCGAGAAACGTCAGTATCTCGGCGGCCGTCTCCTCCGGCGCTTCCTCGGGCAGGAAATGTCCGCAGTCGAGCGCCTTGCCGCGCACGGTGTCGGCGCGCTCGCGCCAGGTGGTGAGCATGTCCAGGCGCCGGCCGGTCTGCCAGCCCGGCCGCTTCGCCATGTTGCCGCCCCACAGCACCAACACCGGACAGGAAAGCTTGCGGCCGCGATCGGCTTCGTCGTGCACGAGGTCGAGCTCGATCGCCCGGTAATCCATGCAGGTCGCACGGATCGTCTCCGGGTCCTTGAAGCACCGCAGGTATTCGGCGCGGGCCTCGGGGGTGATGGCGCCCTCGACCGCCGTCCAGCGTTCCATCAGGAAATCGAAATAGGCCTCGGCGCTGTTGGCGATCATGGTTTCCGGTAAGGGCGCCGGCTGCCGCATCAACAGCCAGTGGAACCAGGCGAAGGCAAGGGCGCTATCCATGTGGTCGAAGGCGGCCTGCGAGGGGACGACATCCAGCGAGACGAAGCTCCTCACCTTATCCGGATGGTCGAGGGCCATCCGGTGGCCGACCCGGGCGCCGCGGTCGTGGCCCACGACGTGGAAGGACTCGAAGCCGAGCTCGGCCATCACTTCCACCTGATCCTGCGCCGTCGTGCGCTTGCAATAGATGTCGAGCTCGTCGGCCGCCGCCGGCGGCTTCTCGCTGTCGCCGTAGCCGCGCAGGTCCGGCGCCACCACGGTGTGGTTTTCGGCCAGCCGGGGCGCGATCTTGTGCCATTCGACGTGGGTTTGCGGATAGCCGTGCAGCAGCAGGAGCGGCGGCCCGCTCCCCCCATGCACCAGGTTGATCAGGACGCCGTTCGCCTCGAGGCGTCGCTTGGTAAAGCCTTCGAACATCGCCCCCATCTTCTCCGGCACCGCCACCGCATCCAGGCGCGCCGCGTCGGCGAGCGGCCTACGGCACCAGCACGATCTTGCCGTAGGCGCCGGGTTCGAGCACCGCGGTGTGCGCCTGGGCGGCCTCGGCCAGGGGCAGCTCCCGGCCGATGACTGGCTTGAGGGTGCCGTTGGCGAGCCCGGCACCAAGCGCGGCATGGATCGACATAATCTGGGCCCCCGTACAGTTCCACAACGCCAGGCCGAGCACGTCCGCCTCGCGCGTCATCGCCTCGCGCGGATTGATCTCGATGGTGCCGCGATTGCCGATGACGACGATCCGCCCGAACCGTGCCACCACCGACAGGTCCTTCGCCAGATTGACATTGGCCAGCATCTCGAGGATCAGATCGGGCCCCTTGCCCCCGGTCAAATCTCGCAGCGAGTCGATGTAGCCCTCGCGCGCGTGGTCGAGCACGTGGTGGGCGCCCTGCTGCGATGCCAAGGCCCGGCCCCTGTCGCTGCCGGCGCTCCCGATCACGGTCATGCCGCGGGCGCGGGCGAGCTGTATTGCGGCAACGCCGACGGCGCCGCTGGCGCCATGGATGAACACGGTCTCCCCCGGTCGGGCGCGGCCGCGCTCGAACAGGCCGCGATAGGCGGTGGCGTAAGGTATGCCGATCGCCGCCCCCGCGGCGAAGGACATGCCGTCCGGCAGGGGAAATAGCACAGCCGCCGGCCGTACCACCTGTTCGGCGTAGCAGCCGTTCATGCGCCCGCCGACGGCGCCGGCGATGTACACGCGCTGGCCGCTTGCAACCTGCGTCGCCTCCTCGCCGATGGCTTCGACGACGCCGGCGGCGTCGCCGCCGGGCACGTAAGGCAAGGGCGGCAGCCGCGGATAGAGCCCGGTACGGATGTAGGTGTCGACTGGATTGACCCCGGCCGCTTCGACCTTGACCACGGCCTCGCCCGGGCCGGGGGCGGGATCGGGAACCTGCTCGAGCCGCATGACCTCGGGCCCGCCCCACTCGTGCACGCAAATCGCCTTCATCCG
>JBHICX010000271.1:0-3653 GCA_046759805.1 Kiloniellales bacterium
CGATGCGGCTTTACTCAGCCCCAGGACCAGAAACCGGCGCCCTCGTCCATGTAGAAGCGGGACAGCACCATCTTGTGCACCTCCGAGGCGCCGTCCACCAGCCGGGCCTGGCGCGCATACCGGTACATCCATTCCAAGGGCGTGTCCTTGGCATAGCCCTTTGCGCCACAGAGCTGGATCGCGGTATCGATCGCCTTGTGCAAAGTCGCGGCGACGTGGACCTTGGCCATCGACACCTCCTTGCGCGCGAAGTCGCCCTCATCCAGCTTCCACGCCGCATGCATGACCAAGAGGCGGCCGATGTGGATGTCCATCGCCGCCTCGCCCATCAACCACTGCACGCCCTCGTGATCCTTGAGCTTCTTGCCGAAGCTCTGGCGCTCGGCCACGTAGTCGGCGGCGATCTCCAGCGCCCGCTTGGCCATGCCGGTCCAGCGCATGCAGTGGGTCAGCCGCGCCGTGCCCAGGCGGATCTGGGTCAGCTTCAGACCGTCGCCGACCTGCATCAGCCGCTCCTCGTCGGCGATCTCCAGGCCGTCGAAGCGAAGCTCGCAGTGGCCGCCATGCTCCTCCGGCCCCATGATCGGGATCCGCCGCGTGAGCTCCCAGCCCGGCTGGTCGCGGTGGAACATGAAAGCGCTGAGCCCCTTGCGCCGGTCGTCGGAGGTGCGCGCGACGAGGATGAAATGCGCCGCCCCGTCGGCGCCGGTAATGAACCATTTGTGGCCGTGGATCACCCACTTGTCGCGTTCACGCGTCGCCGTGGTGCGCATCATCGAGGGGTCGGAGCCGGATCCCGGATGCGGTTCGGTCATGACGAAGGCGGAGCGCACCTTGCCGTCGATGATCGGTTGCAGCCATCGATCCTTCTGGGCCTCGCTTGCCACCTTGTTGAGCACCAGCATGTTGCCGTCGTCGGGGGCGGCGCAGTTGAACGCCACCGGGCCGAAGATCGACCGGTTCATCTCCTCGTAGCAGGCCGCCAGGCCGGCAATTGGCAACCCCTGCCCGCCCCGCGCCTTCGGCATCTGCAGGCACCACAGCCCCTCCGCCTTGGCCTTGTCGCGCAAGGGGCCCAGCGCGTGATCGGCGATGTTCTCGTGCTCGTCCCAAACGGCGGGGTCCGATTCCAGCGGCATCACCTGCCGCTCGACGAAGTCGCGCACACGGTGACGAACCTCGTCGATCTCCGGAGATAAGGTAAAGTCCATTCTTCGAATTTCCTTATAACTCGCTGTTCTACGAATCCTATATGCCGACGAGAGAATGCCCGCCATCGACCGTCACCACGCTGCCGGTCATGTAGCGCGAGGCGTCGGAGGCCAGCAGCAAGAGCACCCCGTCGAGGTCCTCCGGTTGGCCGACCCGGCGCTGCGGGATGGTCTTGACCATCGCTTGCCCGGCCTTGGAGTCGAGCCATGCCTCAGTCATCTCGCTGCTGAAATAGCCGGGCGCGATGGCGTTGACCCGGATCCGGTGGCGGGCCAGTTCCAGCGCCAGAGCCTTGGTCAAATGAATGACCCCGGCCTTCGAGGCGCAGTAGGACGGCACCCTCTGCATGACCACCGATCCCAGCATCGAGGCGATGTTGACGATGCTGCCGCCGTGGCCCAGGCGGACCATGTGGCGGGCGGTTTCCTGCGCCATCAGCCAGGCGCCTTTCAGGTTGGTGTCGATGACCGTGTCCCAGTCCTCGAGCGTGTGCTCCAGCGCCGGCTTCACCACCACCGTGCCGGCGTTGTTGACCAGCACCGAGATCGGCCCCAGCTCGCGCTCCACGGTGGCGACGGCGCCGGTGACCGCGTGCGGGTCGGTGACGTCGAGGGCCACCGGCACCGCCCGGCCGCCGAGGCCCTCGATCTCCGCCGCCAGCGCCTCCAGGCGATCGACACGCCGGGCGGTGACCGCGACCATGGCGCCGGCCCCGGCCAGCAGCAGGGCGAAATGCCGGCCCAGGCCGCTCGAGGCGCCGGTGACGATGGCCGCCCGCCCGGCCAGGTCATAAGGATCGCCGGACGCCATCGGCTGCCCCCTCCCCTAGAAAATCCGACCAAATCGCACCGGCCCCCGCCCCCCCCCGGCCACCCATCGGTTAGGTTTCGGGGGGTGGGGGGGGGGGGGCGCGGGCCGGCACCGATTCCACGTAGGTGGACAATGCACTAGTCGCCGGAAAAGATGAACCAAGCGATCGCGACACTGATCGACGCCGCGATCAGCGACTGCCACCAGAACGTGTAAGCGAGCAGTGCGGTCACCGTCACGGAGACCACCATGCCGACCGAGAACAGCTGGTTGACGAGGTAGCAGAAAAGCCGCACCCAGCGCCGTTGCGACAGCCACAGCCCGATCACCGTGAAGCTGAACACCACTACCCATGAGAAGTAGAGCACCAGGTTCCCGGTGTTGAACGGATTGAGCTGGTCCAACAGGTTGCCGAAGAAGCTCACTACGTTGCTCATCGACGGCGCCTCCCGGCCGCTACAGCGACTTGGCCCGGTCGCGCAGCACGAACTTCTGCACCTTCCCGGTCGAGGTTTTGGGCAGCGGGCCGAACACCACCGTCTTGGGCGCCTTGAAATGCGCCAGGTTGTGGCGACAGTGGTCGATGATCTGCCGGTCCGTCAGCTTGGCACCGGGCTTCAGGGTGACGAAGGCGCAGACCGCCTCCCCCCATTTCTCATCCGGCCGGGCGACCACCGCCGCCTCCATCACCTCGGGGTGCCGGTACAGCACCTCCTCCACCTCGATGGAGGAGATGTTCTCGCCGCCGGAGATGATGATGTCCTTGGAGCGGTCCTTGATCTCGATGTAGCCGTCCGGGTGGCGCACCGCCAGGTCGCCGGTATGCAGCCAGCCGCCGTGGAACGTCGCCCGGTTCGCCGACGGATTGGTGAGATAGCCCTTCATGACGGTGTTACCGCGTAGCAGCAGCTCGCCGATGGTGGCGCCGTCGGCCGCCACCTCGGCCAGGCTTTGCGGGTCGGCGACCCGGATCTCCTCCAGCGTCGGATAATTCACTCCCTGGCGCGCCGCCATCGCCGCCCGCTGCTCATGCGGCAGCCGGTCCCAGGCCTCCTGCCAGGCGCACGCCAACGCCGGGCCGTAGCTCTCGGTGAGCCCATAGAGATGGGTCACGTGGAAGCCCATCTTCTCCATCGCCGTGACGACCGCGCTCGGCGGCGCGGCGCCGCCGGTCCCGACCTCGACCACGTGGTCCCACCGTTGTCTTTCGTCCTCAGGCGCGTGCACCAGCATGTTGAGGACGATCGGGGCACCGCACAGGTGGGTCACCCGGTGCCGCTTGATGAGCGCGAAGATCGGGGCCGGCTCGACCCGGCGCAGGCAGACATGGGTCCCGGCCGTCGCGGTGACCGCCCAGGTAAAGCACCAACCGTTGCAATGAAACATGGGCAGGGTCCAGAGGTAGACCGTGTCTCGGTCGAGGCCGAGGGTGATGGCGTCGCTGATCGCGTTCAGGAAGGCACCTCGGTGGTGATAGACCGCCCCCTTGGGGTCGCCGGTGGTGCCGGAGGTGTAGCAGAGCGAGCAGGCCCGCCACTCGTCGGCCGGCCAGTCCCAGTCCGCGTCCGATTGGCCCTCTTCGAGGAAGGCCTCGTAGTCGATGTCGCCGAGCAGTCGGCCGCCCTTTGCCG
>JBHICX010000272.1:0-3618 GCA_046759805.1 Kiloniellales bacterium
GCCGCCGCGGCCACGCCGTCCGGCCTCATTATCGCCGCGCCGGCGAGCGGCGCCGGCAAGACCACGGTCACCCTGGGCCTGTTGCGCGCCCTGGCCGGCTCGGGGGTCGCCGTCGCCCCGGCAAAGGTCGGACCCGATTACATCGACCCGGCCTTTCACGCCGCGGCCAGCGGCCGGCCCTGCCGCAATCTGGATCCCTGGGCGATGCGCCCGCCAACCCTCGCCGGCGAGATCGCGGCACTGGCCCGGGCCGGCCAGCTGGTGATTTGCGAAGGGGTGATGGGCCTGTTCGACGGCGCCGGGCGCCGGGCCCGGGGCTCGACCGCGGAGCTGGCGCGGTTGACCGGCTGGCCCGTGGTACTGGTAATCGACGCGCACGGCCAGGGCCAGTCGGTGGCGGCGCTGATCAATGGGTTCGCCCGGCACCGGGGCGACGTGCGGGTCGCCGCCGCCATCTTCAACAAAGTGGGCAATCCCGGCCACCTCGGGCTTTTGAGCCAGGCCTGTCGCCGCGCCGTGCCCGAGATCGCGCTCGCCGGCGGGCTGCCGGCGACGCCGGCGCTTGCCCTGCCGGAGCGCCATCTCGGCCTGGTCCAGGCCGGCGAGCATCCGGCCCTCGACCGATTCCTCGACGCCGCCGCCGAGGCGGTGAGCCGGCATCTCGACCTCGAGTTGCTGCGCCGACTGGCGCGCCCCGCCCGCATCGGCGGCGGACCCCGGGCCGTGCCGCTGCCGCCGCTGGGTCAACACATCGCGGTCGCCGGCGACGCCGCCTTCGCCTTCGCCTATGAGGCGGTGCTCGCCGGCTGGCGCCATGCCGGCGCCACCATAAGTCGGTTTTCGCCGCTCGCCGATGCGGCGCCGGATCGATCGGCGGACGCCGTCTACCTGCCGGGCGGCTACCCGGAGCTCCACGCCGGCCGGCTCGCCGGCAACGCTCGCTTCCTCGACGGTCTCAGGCACGCGGCGGCGCGTGGTGCTGCGCTCTACGGCGAGTGCGGCGGCTACATGGTGCTGGGTGAGGAGCTGGTCGACGCCGACGGGACGCGCCATGCCATGGCCGGCCTGCTGCCGCTCGAGACCTCCTTCACCGCGCCGCGGCTGCATCTGGGCTATCGCCGGGCAGCGATCGCCGACGGCGCCGGCGCCGGCCCGCTGGGCGCCGACGGCGCCGCCTTCCGCGGCCACGAGTTCCACTACGCGCGCGTGGTGCGCGAAGGGCCGGGCCGGCCGCTGTTCGACTGCGCCGACGCCGACGGCCGGCGGCTCGGCCCGGCCGGCCGGATCAAGGGCCGCGTCGCCGGCTCGTTCGTCCACCTGATCGACCGGGCCGACCCTTGATGCCGACGGCCCCGCGAGTCTTCTATGTTCGCGCGGCACCGGAATAGGGGGCGAGCGCCGGATCGGGACATGGCAACGGCCGCTGAAAGACTGATCGTCGCACTGGACGTGCCGAGCGTCGGCGAGGCCGGCGGCATCGTGGCCACGTTGGACGGCCTCGTCTCCTTCTTCAAGATCGGCCTGCACCTGCAGATGGCGCGCGGCACCGAAGGCTTCATCGACGCGCTTCAACGTAACCGCAAGAGGGTGTTCGTGGACTACAAGTACGGCGATATCCCGGAGACGGTGCGGGCGGGCGTCGCCGCCTGCGCCGAACGGCGCATCGATTTTCTCACCCTCCAGGGGACCGGCGGCATCACCCGCGATGTGTTGCGGGCCGCGATGCGGGGAAAGCGGCGCGGCCGGCCGAAGGTCCTGCTGGTCACGGCGCTCACCAGCCTCGGCGACCGCGACCGGGAGGAGCTGGGAACTGCGCGGACGGTCGAGGACATCGTGCGCCACCGGGTCGAGATGGCGCTCGAGGCCGGGCTCGACGGCGTCATCGCCTCCGGCCGGGAGGCGGCTCTAATCCGCGTGATGGCCCCATCGGACCAGCTCACGATCGTCTGCCCCGGTATCCGGCCCGCCGGCGCCGGCACCGACGACCACAAGCGCGCCGCCACCCCGCGCGAGGCGATCCTCGGCGGGGCCGACTATCTGGTGGTCGGGCGGCCCATCGTGAAGGCCCCAGACCCACGGCGCGCCGCCCAGGCCATCGTGGACGAGATAGCCGGCGCGATTGCCGACTCCTGACGCGAGCTTCCCGGGCGAAGGCCCACCGCGGGCCCCCTCACCCTCCCACGGACCGCCCGCCCTCCCTCTCCCGCGCGCTGGAGAGGGGAGCTGGTGCCGTCTTTTCCCTCGCCCGCTTGCGGGAGAGGGAGGGGCCCATCGCGTCGGCGATGGGAGGGTGAGGGTCGGCGCGGCTGTCCCTGATTTGTTTTGAACTCGGCGCTTGCGGCGGCTATCACCGGGCGGATGCGCAAGCCCCGCCCCGAGTCCTTCGCCGTCGCCGCGTTGCTGACCGCGCTGGTCGCCTTGGGGCCGATCTCGACCGACCTGTACCTGCCGTCCCTGCCGGCGCTGCGCGGCGCTTTGGGCACCGACGTGGCCATGGTGCAGCTGACCCTGAGCGTGTTCCTCGGCGCCTTCGCCGCCGGGCAGCTGATCTATGGGCCGCTGTCGGACCGCTTCGGGCGCCTGCCGGTGCTCTTGATCGGGGTCGGGCTCTATTTCCTGGCCGGCCTCGCCTGCGCCCTGGCCCCGTCGATCGAGGTCTTGATCGCGTTTCGCTTCCTGCAGGCGGTCGGCGCCTGTTCCGGGGTGGTGCTGGGGCGCGCCGTGGTGCGCGACATCCACGGCCGGGAACGCACCGCCAAGGTGTTCGCCTATATGGGCGCGGCGATGGCACTGGCGCCGCTCATCGGCCCGGTGCTGGGCGGCCAGATCGAGGTCTGGTTCGGCTGGCGGGCGAATTTCCTGTGCCTGGCGGCCTTCGGCGGCGCCTGCCTGATCGGGGTCTGGCTCATGCTTTCCGAGACCAACCGGCAGCCTGACCCGCGGGCCCTCGACCCGCGCCGGCTGGCCAGCAACCTGCGCCGGATGCTCGGCG
Organism: Kiloniellales bacterium; assembly: GCA_046759805.1. Classification (GTDB taxonomy): domain Bacteria; phylum Pseudomonadota; class Alphaproteobacteria; order JBHICX01; family JBHICX01; genus JBHICX01. Next base: position 2,993 of record JBHICX010000272.1, read on the forward strand.
ACCGAGCCTATGTGGGCTATGTGCTGTGCGCGGCGTTCAGCTTCAGCGGGCTGTTCGCCTTCATCTCCGGCTCCTCCTTCGTGCTGATCGACCAGGTGGGGCTCGGCCCCGACCGCTACGGCCTTTGCTTCGGGGCCATCGTGGTCGGCTACATCTGCGGCACCACCGCCGCCGGCAGGCTGACGCTTGGGCTCGGTACCGACCGCCTGATCGCGGTGGGGGTGACGGTGAACGCGCTGGCCGGCGGCGCCATGGCGGCGCTGGCCTGGGGCGGCCTGGTGCCGGTGGGTCTCGGCGGGGTCATCGCCATCGTCGGGCCGATGTTCGTCTACATGATCGGCATGGGCATCACGCTCCCCAACGCCATGGCCGGCGCCATTGGCCCATTCCCGGCGATGGCTGGGGTCGCATCGGCATTGCTGGGCTTCATACAGATGGGCACCGCGGCGCTCGTCGGCGTCGGGGTCGGCCACCTGGACGACGCCACCGCGCGGCCCATGGCCACGGCGATCGCGCTCATGGGCGTGGTGGCGCTCGCCGTCTTCCTCGGCGTGCTGCGCCCGGCCCGCGCCGAAGCCTTGGGCTGATACCGATGAGCGCATGTGGTGACACATGCGTTCATCGGC
>JBHICX010000273.1:0-3600 GCA_046759805.1 Kiloniellales bacterium
CGGCTTCGCGCAGGCAGGTACGCTTGGGGTGGCCGGGTGGGGGCGTGGGCTGGTTCCGACCAAACAGAAAATGCGCTAGCGCCGCCCGCAGCACCCTGTCAAACCGTGGTCGGCGGGACGACCCATTGGCCAACCGGTGCGACGATGTGGCCCGATTTCCGCCGCCACCCGGTTGCAGGTGCTTTGCTCAGTTCCCATATAGCCCGCAGCCGATTACGGTCTTTGCGTCATGCCTTGTGAGTGACCCTGGGGGCTGAGAGCCGGCGCCTGAAGGGGCCCAAATCAGCCTGCCGCGATGAGAGAGGGAAAGATGAGCAAAGTTATCGGGATCGATCTCGGCACCACGAATTCCTGCGTCGCCGTCATGGAGGGCAAGGACACCAAGGTGATCGAGAACGCCGAAGGTTCACGCACCACGCCGTCGATGGTGGCGTTCACCGATTCGGACGAGCGGCTGGTCGGCCAGTCGGCCAAGCGTCAGGCGGTGACTAACCCGGAGAACACCCTGTTCGCCATCAAGCGCCTGATCGGGCGTCGCTACGACGATCCGATGACCCAGAAGGACAAGGGTCTGGTACCCTACTCGATTATCGCCGGGGACAATGGCGACGCCTGGGTCGAGGCCGGCGATAAGAAGTACAGCCCGAGCCAGGTCAGCGCATTCATCCTGCAGAAGATGAAGGAGACCGCCGAGGCCTATCTCGGCGAGCCGGTCAAGCAGGCGGTGATCACGGTGCCGGCGTATTTCAACGATTCCCAGCGCCAGGCGACCAAGGACGCCGGCCGCATCGCCGGGCTGGAGGTCTTACGCATCATCAACGAGCCGACGGCGGCGTCGCTGGCCTACGGCCTGGAGAAGAAGGGCAGCGGCACCGTCGCGGTGTACGACCTGGGCGGCGGCACCTTCGACATCTCGATCCTGGAGATCGGCGACGGCGTGTTCGAGGTGAAGTCGACCAATGGCGACACCTTCCTCGGCGGCGAGGACTTCGACAAGGAGGTCATCGACTATTTGGCCGAGCAGTTCAAGAAGGAGAACGGCATCGATCTGCGCAACGATCGGCTGGCGCTGCAACGTTTGCGCGAGGCCGCGGAGAAGGCCAAGGTGGAGCTGTCCAGCACCACGCAGACCGAGGTCAACCTGCCGTTCATCACCGCCGATCAAACCGGGCCCAAGCACCTCACCATCAAGCTCACCCGGGCCAAGCTCGAGGCCTTGGTGGACGGCCTCATCGAACGCACGGTGCAACCGTGCAAATTGGCGCTCAAGGACGCCGGCCTCAGCCCGGGCGAGATCGACGAAGTGATCCTGGTCGGCGGCATGACCCGCATGCCCAAGGTCATCGAGCAGGTCAAGAACTTCTTCGGCCGCGAGCCGCACCGCGGCGTCAACCCGGACGAGGTCGTCGCCGTCGGCGCGGCGATCCAGGGCGGCGTGCTCAAAGGCGACGTCAAGGACGTGCTGTTGCTCGACGTGACCCCGTTGTCGCTGGGCATCGAGACCCTGGGCGGCGTGTTCACCCGGCTCATCGAGCGCAACACCACGATACCGACCAAGAAGAGCCAGGTCTTCTCGACCGCCGAGGACAGCCAGACCGCGGTCACCATCCGGGTGTTCCAGGGCGAGCGCGAGATGGCGGCGGACAACAAGCCGCTGGGCCAGTTCGACCTGGTCGGCATTCCGCCCGCACCCCGCGGCGTGCCGCAGATCGACGTCACCTTCGACATCGACGCCAACGGCATCGTCAGCGTCCAGGCCAAGGACAAGGCGACCGGCAAGGAGCAGCAGATCCGCATCCAGGCCTCCGGCGGCCTCTCGGAGGCCGACATCGAGCGGATGGTCAAGGAGGCCGAGGAGCACGCCGAGGAGGACAAGCGACGCCGGGAGCTGGCCGAGGCGCGCAACCATGCCGACAGCCTGATCCACAGCACCGAGAAGAACCTCAAGGAGTTTGGCGAAAAGGTGACGGCCGACGAGCGCACGGCGATCGAGCAGGCGCTCGACGACTTGAAGGCGGTCAAGGACGGCGAGGACACGGCGGCGATCCAGGCCAAGACCGAGGCGCTGGCCCAGGCCGCGCTGAAGCTGGGCGAGGCCATGTACAAGGCCAGCCAGGAGACGGCCCAACCGACCGGCGGCGACGGAACCGACCAAGGCGGCGACGAGGCCACCGGCCCGTCGGCAGAGGAGGACACGGTGGTCGACGCCGACTTCGAGGAGGTCGACGACCAGGAAAAGGACCAGCCGAACTAGAGCCGGTCCAATCAGGCCACATCGACTCGAGGGGGTGCGTAACCGTGTCCGCCCCGAGGTCGCCACTGAGCGCCGGGACCGGGGCGTCCGGGCCGTAAGCCATGGCCAAGAGAGATTTCTACGAAGTGCTCGGCGTCGACCGGAATGCCAGTCCGGATGAATTGAAGCAGGCCTACCGCAAGCTGGCCATGCAGCACCATCCGGACCGCAATCCGCACGACAAGACGGCCGAGCAAAAGTTCAAGGAAGTCAACGAGGCCTACGACGTCCTGAAGGACGACCAGCAACGCGCGGCCTACGACCGCTATGGCCACGCCGCCTTCGAACAGGCCGGTCCCGGCGCCGGACCCGGCGGCTTCGGCTTCCGGACCGGCTTCGGCGACATTTTCGAGGAGATGTTCAGCGAGTTCATGGGCGGCCGCGACCGGGGCCGGCAGGGCGCCATGCGCGGCTCCGACCTTCGCTACAACCTGCAGATCAACCTCGAGGAGGCGTTCAAGGGCAAGGAAGCGTCGATCCGCGTCCCGACGACGGTGTCCTGCGAGTCCTGTGGCGGTAGCGGGGCCGAGAAGGGCTCCAGGCCGGTCACCTGCCGCAGCTGCCAGGGCGCCGGACGGGTGCGCATGCAACAGGGCTTCTTCACCATCGAACGGACCTGCCCGACCTGTCACGGCGCCGGACGGCTGATCGAGAACCCGTGCCGCAACTGCGGCGGCGGCGGGCGCGTGCGCCGCGAGCAGAAGCTCAGCGTGAGCATCCCGGCCGGGGTCGAGGACGGCACCCGCATGCGGCTTGCCGGCAAGGGCGAGGCGGGGTTGCGCGGTGCCCCGCCCGGTGATTTGTACGTCTTCGTGTCGATCGCGCCGCACGACCTGTTTCAGCGCGACGGCTCGGACATCTACTGCCAGGTGCCGATCCCGATGACCAAGGCAACGCTCGGCGGCCAGGTCGAGGTGCCGACGGTGGACAGCGGGCGGGCCCGCGTCACCATCCCGCCCGGCACCCAGGCGGGCCACCAGTTCCGGCTCCGGGGCAAGGGCATGTCGGTGCTGCGCAGCCCTCGCCGCGGCGACATGTACATCCAGGCCCAGGTCGAGACGCCGGTGAACCTGACCAGGCGACAGCGGGAGCTCTTACAGGCGTTCGAGGAGGCCGGCGGCGGCAAGTCGCACAGCCCGGAAGCCGAGGGCTTCTTCACCAAGGTGAGGGAGCTCTGGGACGACCTCACCGAATAGTCTGGCGCCGACGGTTTGTGCCGCCTACCGCGCGCTCGTCGCCGTCGATCCCATGGTTGCGAGAGCCCCTGATCCAGCCGGCTTGTCAAGGACACGCCGCCGGAGGCGGTG
>JBHICX010000274.1:0-3589 GCA_046759805.1 Kiloniellales bacterium
CCCGGCCACCCTGAGCCGACGATCCCGTGGCCCGCCCCGGCGGACGGGCCGGGGGCCGGGTGGGGGAGCGGGACGGGTCGAGATCAAGGACCGCTAGTATAATCGGGCGCCGAGTCTGCACGCCGATCCGCACGCTAACCCGTTGATGGAGCGAGACCGACCTTGGTCACAATGGCGCCCGGGGCCGGGCGTTCGAGGAGAAGCTTACTTGGCCGGCTCGACAATCACACGGCCGCGGCCACGCTTCACGAGGTAGCCACCGCGGGGAATCTTGAGCTTCTTCTTCTGCACCAGCTCCCACAGCGTCGTCGCGATCAGCTCCGCGGTCTTGTCGACCAGGGATTTCCTTGGCGCGGGCTGTGACTCGAGCCACTCGGCGAAGGCGCGCTCGCCGATCGCGTCTCCGATGGATTTGCGGAGCGCGTTGAGCTTGCGGAGCTGGCCTTTGGTGAGTTTGCTCTCGTCGAACTTTTGGCGGGTTTTCTTCGGCATCCGTCCGTCTTTCGGAGATGTTAATGTTCTCGGTTTGGCAAACCTCAGTTAGTTCATAAGAGGGCATTTGTAAAGGCCGACCGACTTGCAGAAGTCAGTCGCTCAATACGAGTTCAGCTGATCGCGTTTGCGTTGTCACCGGCTATGTTGTGGACTCATAGGACGGCGGTATCAGCTCCCATTTCCGCTTTCACGTCGATTCTGCGGACATGCACGGCTCGCTCGTCGGCTCTCGAGCGCTAAGCCGACGTCTCACCTGCCCCATTCCTTGTACCATGTTTTATGTTAGTCCCGGCACGATCTCTGGGAAGGGTCGACCCGGCAACGAGTGTGTGAAGAAATCCGTGGTTTGAAGGGAAAGCGCATGTGCCGGGCGGCTTTGCTCGCGACCACAACCCTGGTGTTGCTGGCATCCTTCGCCCATGGCGAAGAGTTCAGGCAGCTCAATTTCTTGCTGTTCGAGGCGGCGCAAAATGGCAGAACGGAGGAAGTGGTCGAGCTCTTGAAGCAAGGAGCATCGGTCGAGGCCCGAGACCGATTCGGCAACACCGCCCTGCTGCTGGCCGCAAGAACCAGCCGGGTCAAGATGATCAGGGCATTGATCGAGGCCGGGCCCGAGATCGACCAGCAGAATCTGGCCGGCAGCACGGCCCTCTTGCGGGCCACCACGAGCGGGCGCACCAGGACGGCGAAAGCCCTGCTCAAGGCCCGCGCCGACGCTTGACCTCGATGACCCGGTTTGAGGCCCGGCCGGAATCGAGGCCGTAGCTTTTGCGGATCTCGACGTTGCGCAGCATGACCTCCAGGCAGGTGCGGTCGTCGGCCGCGGTCTGGACGGGCTCGGCATACTTGGCCTTGAGGTCGCGGTACAGCTCGCGCTCGTGGGGCGCAAGCCGATCCTCGACGGCGGCAACCGCGTCCAAAAGCCGCCGCAACTCAACGAACCTGGCCAACTCGACCATGGTGCCTGGTCGGGGTTGCCTGCGCCGGCAAGGGCCCGCGCGAACGGTCAGAGCCCGACGCCACCGCCGGTGGCGCTGCCAGCTCGGCCATGAGCCAGGCCCGGAACAGGGCCGCGTCCGGATGCTCGGCCCGATCCGCCGGGGACACCAGGTAGAAGGCCTCGTCGATCGGCACCTCGGGGCCGAACGGGACCACGAGCCGCCCGGTCCGGAAGTAGCCCTCGGTCAACGAGCTGCGGCCGAGCGCGACGCCACCGCTGGCGGCCGCCACCTCGAGCGCCATGGCCGAGGTATCGAACTGGGGACCGTGCCCCGCATCCACGTCGTTCAGGCCGGCCGCCTTCAGCCAGTACGGCCACCCGAACTGTTGCCCGATCACGTGTAGCAACGGGAGCTTCGCCAGGTCGGCGGGCGTGCGTAGTCCGGGCGTGCCCTTCACAAGCGCCGGGCTGCAAACCGGGAACAGCCGGTCCCAGGTAAGCCGCTCGGCGTTGAGACCCGGCCACCTGCCGGTGCCGTGACGCACCTCCAGGTCGACCGCTTCCCAGCCGGACTCGATCGGCCAGATGGCGTTGGTCACGCGCAGCTTGACCCCGGGATGCGCGGCGTGAAACCGGCCAAGGCGCGGCGCCAGCCACAACATGGCGAAGGCCACCGCCGACCTGACCGTGAGCGGTCCGCCGCCCTCGGGACCGAACACCTCCGTGGTGCCGTCGGCCAGACGCTCGAAGGCGTCGCGCACCGTCGGCAGAAACGCCTCGCCCACCTCGGTCAGCTGCAGGCTGCGCGGCAGCCGGTCGAAAAGCGGCTTGCCGAGGTGCCCTTCCAGCCGCTTCACCTGCTGGCTCACCGCCGCCTGGGTCACGTTCAGCTCCCGCGCCGCGCCGGTGAAGCTCATATGCCGCGCCGCGGCCTCGAAGGCGCGCAGCCAGTTCACGGGGGGAAGGCGACGCCGCATGGCCAAGCCCTCCATAACTAATTCTAGGGCGAAGGCCATAGATTAGTCGTTTGCTCAGCCCCGCGAAAGCCTCCATCTTAGCCGCCGATTCCATCGGAGGACGGCGATGGTCGAGGCACAGGTCGGCGCTCGCCGCAAGGGCGGTCGCGCGGCCCGGCGTGAGTTGAGGGCGGCCCCGACACCGGCGTCCGCGATTGCGGTGCGCCCCGGCCTCGAGGGCGGCCGCTACAAGCCGCTGAGCCATGACGAGATGCTGCGCATCCATCGGGCGGCGCTCGACGTCCTGGAACAGATCGGCCTGGCCGAGCCCATTCCATCCTGCGTCGAGCTGTTCACCGCCGCCGGGGCGAGCCTGTCCGAGCACGGCCGGCTGTTGATCCCCAGGGCGCTGGTCGAGGACACGCTGGCCAAGGCGGCACGGCGTTTCGTGCTGCACGGCCGCGACTCCCGCCACGACCTGGAACCGTGGGACCGGAATGTGCATTTCGGCACCGCCGGCGCCGCCGTCCACATGGTCGATGCCGAGACCGGCACCTACCGCGACACCACCCTTGCGGACCTGTACGACATCGCTCGTCTGGTCGATTGCCTGGACCACATCCATTTCTTCCAGCGCTCGATCGTCGCCCGCGACATGGTCGAGCCCCGCGACCTCGATCTCAACACCTGTTACGCCTGCGTCGCCGGCACCAGGAAGCATGTGGGAACCGGCTTCGTGCTGCCCGAGCATGTCGACGAGGGCTTGCGGATGCTGCACATGATCGCCGGCGGCGAGGACGAGTGGCGGGCCCGGCCGTTTGTCAGCGTGGCGAACTGCTTCGTGGTGCCGCCGATGAAGTTCGCCGAGGACGCCTGTCGCTGCCTGGAGGTGGCGGTCCGGGGCGGCATGCCGGTGTTGTTGCTGGCAGCAGGTCAGGCCGGTGCCACCAGCCCGGCGGCACTGGCCGGCGCGGTGGTGCAGGAGGTGGCCGAGGTCCTGGCCGGGCTGGTGTACGTCAACCTGATCGCCCCCGGACACCCGGCGATGTTCGGCGCCTGGCCGTTCGTCTCGGACCTGCGCACCGGCGCCATGAGCGGCGGCAGCGGCGAGCAGGCGGTGTTGATGGCGGCCTGCGCCCAGATGGCGCATTTCTACGACCTGACCGGCGCGGTGGCGGCGGCGATGACCGATTCCAAG
>JBHICX010000275.1:0-3584 GCA_046759805.1 Kiloniellales bacterium
TGGAGGTCTGCTTGGAAGAGCGCGTACCGGTGGTGAGCTTCTTTTGGGGCGATCCGTCGCCCCACTTGGAACGCTGCCACACCGCCGGCGCGACGGTTCTGCTTCAGGTGGGCAGCGTCGAGGAAGCGCGGCGAGCGGTCGATGCTGGGGTGGATATCATTGTCGCACAGGGCTGGGAGGCCGGCGGGCATGTCCGCGGCGACGTGGCAACGCTACCCCTGGTGCCGAGCGTGGTCGATGCAGTGGCGCCGGTCCCGGTAGTCGCCGCTGGCGGCATTGTCGACGGCAGAGGCATGGCGGCCGTCCTGGCGCTGGGCGCTGCCGGGGCCTGGATCGGGACACGCTTTCTCGCCAGTGAGGAGGTTTCGATGCATCCGGACTACCGCGAGCACGTCCTGAATGGAACGGCCGCGGAGACGGTTTACACCATGCTGTTCGACGTCGCCTGGCCCGACGCGCCGCACCGGGTGCTGCGGAACAGTACATTTGCCGCTTGGGAAGCGGCGGGCAAGCCGCCTTCCGGGCAACGGCCGGGCGAAGGCGATGCGCTTGCCACCGATGCTTACGGAAACACTGTGGTTCGCTATCAAAGTACGACAGCGCGCAGCGACCACGAGGGGGATATTGAGGCCTTCCCTCTTTGGGTTGGCCAGGGCGTCGGCCTGGTGAACAGAGTTCAGCCGGCGGGCGAGATCGTGCGCGAGATTGCCGAGGACGCAAAACGCACCCTGGAGCGCCTCGCAGAGCACTCCCTGACCTGACCACTGCAGATCGGATCCTTGGTACACATTCTGGGGGCGTGAGAATTGCAGGCTAGGGTGTCGGCTTGTGGTAAGACCGGCGGTTCCACCCCTATACCGCCCCTGTCCGCTGCACCGCCCTAAGCGGAAATTCGGGTAGGAATCGCTCCACTGGACGTGGAGGAAATTGGCAAATTCTCCTTATTACCAAAAAACCGGACCGTGTAGTCCTGCCAAGAGGTAGGATTTTGTTTTACCGGAGCGTCCTGGCTACGCCGAACCCGACATAGTAGATGCGGGTGGCGGTGCCGTCGCCGCTGGAGGGGGAGCGACGCGGCGCGGGGCGGTCCTTTGACGCCGACGCAACAGCTCATGCCTAATCGGGGGCGGCGGCGAGGCTAGCGCGAAGCTCGGCGACGGTGGCGCGGAGCGTCGCATCGTCGCGCAGGCGCCGCTCGAGGCGTGTGGCGGCGGCGGTGACGCTGGAGTAGTGGCCGAGGCCGAAATGCCGGGCGATGTCCTTCAACGCGTGGCCGCCGGGGCTGCGGCCGAGCGCCATCGCCACCATGCGCGGCAGATTGCCGGCGCCGCGGCCGCGGCGCACCACCAGCAGCTCCTTGCCCTCGACCCCGAAGGCGGACGCGGTCAGCCGAGAGACGCGCTCCAGGCTCGGCCGCGGCCGTAGCCGCCTCAAGTCAGAGATCTCCGGCTCATCGGCCCGCCGGCCCAACCGGTGGTGGATCCGGTCACGGAACGACGCATCGCCGAGCACCGGATCGAGACGCTTGCGCCCATAGAAGGCGCGTAGCTCTTCGTCGCCGCCGTCGGCCACATAGGCCCGGTAGCGCCGGCGCGGTCGCCTCTTGCCGAACAGATCGAGGGTCGCCTGCGTGTGTAGCCAGGCCGGCGTCGGCGCCAGCCCGAAATAGGCGCGCAGGCTCGACCAGCGATAGTGCTCGGCGCGCCCCACCACCGCCGTCTCCTCGGGTTGGCGGTGGAGGTAGCGGCCGAGCCGCGCCAGATAGCCCTCGGCATCCACCAGGATGGCCTTGTAGCGGCCCCGGAACAGGGGCCCGTCGCGGCCGTGCCGGCGGTTGTAGGCTTGCGTGTAGACGCCGTTCAAATGGCGCATGGCGCGGCCGAGATTGCCGCGCGGGGTGCGGACCAACAGGTGGTAACGGTCGTCCATCAGGCAGTAGGCGTGGACCTCTATGGCGAACCGCTCCGACACCTGGCCCAACAGGTCCAAGAAGGCGGCACCGTCGGGCACCGCGGGGAACACAGGGCGGCCGCCGGCCCCGCGGTTCATCACGTGGTACCAGGCGCCGTCATACTCGATGCGCAATGGCCGCGCCATGGCCGCACCCTGGCCGCGCGAATGACTTTTGTCAAGACTTGACCCTTATGGCAGCGGTCAGCATTCAGCTTTCAGCTTTCAGCCTTCAGTCTTTGGCTGAGTGCTGATCGCTGACTGCTGATGGCTTCTCCAGCGCCGCGGGCGGGCGCAGGAACAGGGCGAGGCCGGCGCATATGAGCGGCAGCACCGCCAGGACCAGGATCGTCTCGGTGTAGCTGCCGAACAGATCGACGGCGAACCCCAGCGGTAACGGGCCCAGCGAGGCGCCGACCACACCGATCATCTGCCCGGCGCCCTGGATCGAGCCCAGGTGGCGGCGCCCGAAGTAGCGCGGCCACAAATAGGCGTAGAGCGTCAAGCCGGCGGCGTTGTTGAGGCCGAACACCACCGCATAGGCAAGGGCGGAGGCAACGTCGCTCACCATAGTGACGGAAACCAGCGCCGCCGACATCACGATCAGCGCCGCGGCGAAGATGTACTCGGTGCGGTAACGGTCCAGCATCCGGCCGATGAGCGGCATGGTCATCACCATGGTCACCGCCGAGACCGCGAACACCCGCGCCGCCAGCTGCGCGCTCAAGTCCTGGGCCTTGAAGATCTCGACCTGGAAGAGGTGCAGCGCGGTCACCAGCATGGCGATGGTGATCAGGCCGGCTGCGATGATGTAAAAGGCGGAGGTGCGCAAGGCCTCACCCAACGACAACCCGGCCAGCTCGAGCTGGCCGGGCGCGGCATTCTGGCCGGCCACCGCCGGGGCCGGGATGTCGCCGTCCGGTCTGAGCCCCAGCTCCTCGGGCTTGTTCTGCACCAGGACGATGATCAGCGGCAGCATCAGCGCCCAGGTGATCGCCCCGAGCCAGACCCAGGCCTGGCGCCAGCCGACGGTGTCGATGAGCCATTGGGCGAGCGGCGGATGCACGGCCATCGAGGCGGCGAATCCCAGGGCCGTCAGGCTCATGGCAAAACCGCGCCGGCGCTCGAACCAGTGGGCGACCAGGTTGTTGCAGTTGAGCATCAGCGAGCCTTGACCCAGGAAGCGCAAGGCCATGAAGCCGAAGGCTAGCCAGATCAGCCCCGTGGTGGCGCCGAAGCCCATACAGGCGAGCCCCAGCAACACCACGACGATCGACACCATCCGACGGGCGCCGTGCCGATCGACCAGCCGACCCATGAACGGCAGGCCCGACGCCGCCACCAAGGTGGCGACGGCGTAAGCCGAGGCGATGGCGCTGGTGGAGAGGCCGAGATCGGCGCCGATCGGCCCGATGAACACGCTGAACATGTGTGACTGGCCGGGGCCGCTGGCGAACATACCCGCCATGGCCACGCCCAGGATCACCCAGCCGTAGAAAACATGCTGGTTGACCTTGAACGCCATGCGTTCCCTGGTCCGCGACAGCGACATTCAAGTCACCCGTTGGCCTCGCCAGGACGCCTGCGACGGGAAGGCCCATCGCAGGCTCGAACCGACCCGAGTTGGCGTGAAG
>JBHICX010000276.1:0-3583 GCA_046759805.1 Kiloniellales bacterium
AAGATCGGCACGTGAAAATGGATGCGCCACTCAGCCGTTTCCTGGTCCGCCGCGGCCGCCAGCGCATCCGGGAGGTCCAGGAACCGGCTCAGCCGACCGTCCTGGCGCGCCACCACCTGGTGCAGATAGACCGGCTCGTCGAAGGCACCCAACCGCTCGCGCGAACGCGCATCGACGCGCGGCACCTTGAGCGCGCAACTGAGCTGCAGCTTGGCGATGCCGATCCCGGCGGCCTTAAGCCCGGCGATGCTGGTGCGCGGGTCCTCGAATTCGACCGCCGCATGGCAGACGTCGTAGCAGACGCCGAGATGGCGGCGCAGTGCATCGGCCGCCGCGGCCTTCGTGAGGCCGCTCAGATCGGCGAGCCGGCCCACCGTCGGGCCGGCGAAACAGCGCTGCTCGAAGAACCGGATGGTCTCCTCGATGGTTTCGAGAAGGCAGTGGGGTTCCGGCTCCAATGCCAGGACGATGGTCCGCCCCGAGCGCTCCTCGAGCGCGAGCAAATGCGCCACATGGCGGATCAGGTTATCGACGATCGCCTCGACCCTGCCGTCGGCCCAAGGCTTGAACGTTCCCGGTACGGTGCTGACGCTGCCGACCAGACCGTCGGGCAACAGCGCCGCCAGCAGGTCGGCCAGCCGGTTGGTGTAGTCGAGCCTCTCCTTCGTGCTCCAATCCGGCCGATAGGCGCCTTCCTTCACCGGCTGGCCGTGAAACCGGCCGTAGGGAAAGCCGTTGATGGTGAAGACGTAATAGCCGCCTTCCTGCAACAGGCGGCCGAGCTCAGCGAAGGCTTCCGTGCCGTCGAGCGCCTCGGCCGCGATCGCCGACAGGCGCAGGCCTACGCCGAGGCGCTGGCCCGGGGCCACCTCGGCCTTGATCGGCGGCAGATGCCGCCTGAGACTCGACAGCACCTCTGGCCAGGTCTCGCCGGCGTGAATGTTGGTGCAATAGGTGAGATGCCCCAGCTCGGGCACGGGCATGAGCTGCATCAGGCGGCTTCCCGATCCTTCAGCCAGCCGATGGCCTCCAGGATCAGGCTCTCGTCCATCTCGTGCACGTCCACGCTGACACCGAAATCGGCAATGAGGGTGATCGTCAGAACGCCGCCCAGATGCTCGCGAAACTCGCGCAAGCCGGCCAGCACGGCCATCTGCCCGTCGCGCTCTTTGCGTTCCAGCGCCGGGTGCCAGAGCCGCAAGCCCAGATGCTCGAGCAGGAAGCAGATGCGCTCCTCGAGACCTGCCTTGAGGTGACCCGACAAGACCGAATATCGGGAGTCGAGGGCGATACCGATGGCCACCGCCTCGCCGTGGCGCAGGTGGTGCCGGGTCAGGATTTCCAGCTTGTGCGCCGCCCAATGCCCGAAGTCGAGCGGCCGGGCGCTGCCGGATTCGAAGGGATCGCCGCCGTGGACGATCTGGTGCATGTGCAGCTCCGCGCAGCGTCGGATCATGTGTGCCATGGCCGATCGCTCGAACAGCGCCAACTCGTCCGCGTGGCGTTCGAGCCAGGCGAAGAACTCTCGGTCGCGGATTAGCGCCACCTTGACCGCCTCCGCCATGCCGGCGAGCTTATCGCGCCGGTCGAGGGTCTCGATGAGGTCGATGTCGCTGAGAACGGCGAAGGGTGGCGCGAACACCCCGACGAAATTCTTTTGCCCATAGAGGTTGACGCCGTTCTTGACGCCGACGCCGGAATCGCACTGGGACAGCACCGTGGTGGGGATGCGAACATGGCGCACGCCGCGATGGGTGGTCGCCGCCACCAGCCCAACGGCGTCCAGAACGGCCCCGCCGCCGATGGCGATGGCATAGGAGTGGCGGTCGATGTGATGCTCGTATAGCGCCTGCTGCATCTGCTCGACGAAATATAGCTCGTTCTTGATCCGCTCGCCGCCGGGCACGGCGATAGGGGCCGTCACCAGCTGCAACCGTTCCCGGTGATGCCGGACATAGGCAGTGATCTCGTCGATCAGGCCCGGGCGCGCGGCGGTGAGCCCGTCGTCCACGAATATGAGGCAGCGATGACGCCGCGCCGGCTCCAGCCTTGCCAGCGCCTCCACCAGCACCGGATTGGCCGGATCGAACACGCGTTCGGTGAAGTGGACGGGATACTCGAACGGGACCGCAAATCGCTGCCAGTGGACCAGGCTTTGTGGGCGCGTTCCGGGGCGGCATCGCGACACCGATGTCATCACCGTTCCTTTATTTGCCGGGTCGGTCTCGGCCGGCTCCGCCCACTTTGCCTAAATGGCGAACGACTTGGAGGCGAGGGCCGCCGCTTGACCCCTGGTTTAGTTATAGGGTAGCGCTAGACGGGGAATCAACCACGCAGCGCGCTGTCATCCGGCCGGGACAAGGAGCACGAACCATGAGATATCTGAACGGGTTCTTCTGCCTCTTGCTGATCCTGTTCGCGGCCGTTCAGTACAATGACCCCGATGCCGTGCTGTGGTTCTTGATCTACGCCGTTCCTGCCGCCTGGGCCGGCGTCGCCGCGTTCCGGCCACAGTTGCTGCAGGGCATAATGCCGACGGCTGGTCTTGGCGCCTGCCTTGTCGCCTCGGTCGCCGGCATGCTCTACATGTGGCCCACCGAGGCGGGCTGGTGGCGCATCGACGTCTGGTGGGAAATCGAGGTCGTGCGCGAGGCCATGGGCCTCATGGTGATCACTATCGTGCTCGCAGTCGTCGCGCTCACCCGCTGGCTGGCCCCGTCCGGACCCAGGGAGAAATCTTAGACCCGTGTCCGATCTGGACGCGGGTAACCCGTCTCACGAATTGCGGGTTTCGAGGGTTGCACCGGATGGTCCGGCGCCCTTGGGCCTCGAGCTCGGGCACGGAGCCGGTTCGGTCGATCGGCGTTGCCGGCTGGATTCCTGACCGCGCTTTACCCCGCCCGGCCGGTCAGTCGGTGGAAGACGCCGGCCCTGGCTCCGCCGGAGGCTTCGCCGAGGCGAGCGCCGGCTTGCGGCCGGTGGGCCGTTTGCTGGAGGATCGCCGGCGCGGTCTGCGGCCGCTCCTGTTGGCGCCTTGCTTGGCCGCCTTGGCGGCAAGCAGGGCCACGGCCTCATCCACCGTCACCTCCTCGGTCGAGACGCCGCGGGGCAGGGAAGCGCGCAGCTTGCCGTGGGCGAGATAGGGGCCGAACCGGCCGTTGTGCAAGGTTACCGGCTTGCCGTCCTCGGGGTGCGCGCCGAGCTGGCGCGGCCCCTTACCCTTGGCGTCGGCAAGCAGGAAGACGGCCCGATTGAGCCCGATGGTGAGCACGTCGTCGTCGCCGCCGAGCGAGCCGTAGGTGGCGCCCATCTTGATGTACGGTCCGAAGCGTCCGATGCCGGCGGTGATCGCCTCGCCGGTCTCTGGATGCCGGCCGACCTGGCGCGGCAACGCCAGCAGCGCGAGCGCCTTGTCCAGGTCGATCCGGTCCGGCTTGAGCCCGCGCGGCAGCGACACCCGTTTCGGTTTCTGCCGGCCCTCGGACCGGCCCAGCTGCACGTAATGACCGTACGGGCCCTGGCGCAGGATGACCGGCTGGCCGGTATCCGGATCGGTTCCGAGCCTCCGACCGCCCTCGGCCTC
>JBHICX010000277.1:0-3568 GCA_046759805.1 Kiloniellales bacterium
TCGACCGGCGGCATCCGAATCGCATCGTTGGGGGCCAGCAACCTCGATGGTTCACGGCGGCGCGCCGATGTTGCCCGGCCGATCACCGAACCCCGCAATAACGCGGCCGCGCCGATCCGTCCCCCGAGTGCAATGCGGGCGACGCAGCGCGTCATCGTAACGGAGACCGGGGCAGCCACGCCTCGAAGGTCTCGGCGCTCGAGCAAGCGGGGGTTAAGGTGCTTAAGCTGCCCTCTCAGGTAGGCGAGGTGTTGCGCGCCGCCCTGTGACTAGGTCATGACCTCAAAAGTTGGGCGCTGCCAATAACGATGTCCACTAACGCCCCCATTCCCGTCATCCATGGTGATGGGTCCATACTTCCGGGTTTAGCCAACAACGGACATAGCATCGACCACAGCCCAAGCCATTAACGTCGGCTGCCGCGAAGGTGGCCAGCGTGCATTGCTCGCGTTGCAATGGGCTCCCGTCCCGACCCGGACATTCCGAAGCGAACCCGGCGTTTTGCCAGTGTGAAGAGGAGCACGATCTGCGACCTAGGAAGAGATAGTGACCGATGGGATCCAGTTGCGTTTTCGACGATTGAGGCGGCTTTCCCTCGTCTCATCATCGAAATCGGTGACCGCCCGTGAAAAGCAGGAGGAATCGATGCCTTCGAAGCTGTTCACGTTCACAACCGCGTAGAGATTGTCCTCGATCGTGCTGGTCACGAAGGGCACCACGCCGCAGCGGGAACAGACGTAAAATTCGGCCGTCCCAGTGCCGAATCTGTATTGCGAAACGAAGGCTTCGT
Organism: Kiloniellales bacterium; assembly: GCA_046759805.1. Classification (GTDB taxonomy): domain Bacteria; phylum Pseudomonadota; class Alphaproteobacteria; order JBHICX01; family JBHICX01; genus JBHICX01. The sequence goes on from JBHICX010000277.1 coordinate 791, forward strand.
CATGAACGACCGCCGCCAGCTCGGCATCGCGGTGCGAGGTGTAGGTGCCGCCGTGTTTGGTGCAGAAAGTACAGCTGCAGGCCCGGACAGGAATCTTCGTTGGCTCGCCGGGCCAACGAAGCACGTAAGTGATGTTGCCGCAGTGGCACTTGCCTTCGATACGCATGTCCGGTCTCCTTACCGAGCGGGATTACCAAGAGATCATCGGTTCTCTTTTATGAGTACACGTGACCTAATGCACCCCATCGTAGCTCGGCTGGCCCCAGTCGCGGTGCCAGGTGCGGATCAAATGGCGCTTCAAGGCCGGGTCCGGGTGGTCGGTGAAGCCGCCGCGGTAATGGGCCACGTCCCGGTTGTTCAGGTACTGGAGTTGCCCTCGTTCAAGCGGTAGCTCGATCCAGAACTCGGGGTCCGCGGCCAGCGCGCGGAAGGCGGTGAGCGCGTCCTCGGTCTCGCTGTCCATGGCCTGGCTCGCCACCTGATAACCCTTGCGGACCAAATCCACGTTCACACGCGCCTTCAGCCTGCGGCCGTCGCAAGCAAACATCGGCGCCCGCGCGACCTTGGGCGCGTCCGCCGCATGTTCGGCCTGACGGTCCCAAAAGAGCGGCCGGTAGAGCCGCGCCAACAGGCGCGGATGCGCCTCCAGCATCCGCTGGTGCAGGCTATGCACGCTGCAGAAACGGCTGACCCCGCCGCGCGCCGCGGGGCGCAGGCAGAGAACGCCGACATGGTCCGGCGGTGCCCGGCCGAAGGCGTTGTCGATATGAAAGAACAGCTCCACGCGCGTGGTGGAGCCCCGCACCCCGTATCCATAAGCCTGGCCGGTGTCGCGGACGTGATAGATCATGGTGCCGTCCCATTTCTGGGCGACCGGCCGGCCGATCAGCTGGCCCAGGATCCAGAACAGGGCCGTGGCGTCGGCCTCGTCCATGTCGTCCAGGGGCAATCCGTCAACCACCGCCACCCCGGGCGCCTGGTCGAGAAGGGCTTTCGCGCGCGCGATCAAGCGGCTGAGATGCGGCATTTCGAATTGATCCGGGGCCCGCAACAGGACCGGCAGGGGATGCCTGTGCATGGCATCCACAATCGCCGCGATCTCATCCAAGCACCTCGCGTCCAGCGGAATGACGCAGCCGTCCGGATCGACGTCCGCCGCCTTCCAGGCCCACTCATCCCGGGCCGGGCGGTAGATCTCGGAACCGCTCGCAACGTCGTCAAAATCCAGATAGCTAGGCTTGGTCATTCATGCTCCCCGCAACCTGCCATCGCACTCGCGCTAAACCGGATAACCGAATTCCGCCGGACAACCTACCGTTCTCACCTCAGCTTGCGCCTCCGACCCCGCGCGCGGACTTCACGCCATCTCGGGCGGCTCTCCACCCCTTGGTGGTCGCGGATCGCTTCGGCGGGGCCTTGCATCTTCCGGCTAAGGCGCGTCGGCGGCGCCCTTGCGATCATCGTCCGCTTCGCTGGCCGCCTCGATGGCGGCGACCGGTGCAACGGGCGGCGGCGGCGGGACCGGCGGGATCGCGTCCACCTCGGCCTGGACGCCGCCGGGTCGACCCGCGTCCGGGCGCGGCACGGCGGGCGCCATGATCCGCGGCGGCAACCGCCAGGCGACGGAATCGAAGGCGTCGCAATGGCCGCAGATCGAGGTCCAGTCGTCCGCCGTGGCACCGCACTCGGCGCACACCCAGGCCGGGGCCGGCGGCGCCACGCTCGCCTGTTCGAGCCAATATTGCGCGGCCGACAGATTGCCGCGCTCGAGTCGCTCCAGCTCGGCCATCAGCCGGCAGTAACGGGCGCTCGGCACCGGGCTTAAGGCCAGCGCCTTCTTCAGGTGGCCGCGGGCCTCATCCCACTGCTCCGCCTTCAATGCCGCCTCTGCCATCATGAGCCGGCTCTCCGGGTGCTCCGGGTTGGCCGTCGCCAGCTCCTCGGCGCGCCGGGCGCGCGCGATCGGCGAGGCGTCCCCCCATATCGCCAGATAGTGGCTCGCCAGCTGCGGTTGCGGATGCGCCGCCCAGATCCTTTGCGCCAGTTTCACGGCCCGGCGCCCTTTGCCGGCCGCGGCCATGAGGCGCAGAGCGGCGGCCGCCGCCGGCGCCAGCGCCGGCGCCAGGTCCGCCGCCTTCAGGGCATCGGCCAGCGCCCCCTCTCGGTCGCCCGCGCGCTCGCGCTCGGCGCTGCGCTCGACCATCAGCGCGGCGCGGTGACGCCGAGCCCTGTCCGCCGCGATCACCTTGCGCTTCACCGCCCGGTTCAGGGTCGCCAACGCCTCATTCCAGTGACCGGCCCGCACCTGCAGCTGGAACAGGTTGTCGAGCACCCAGGGCGCGTCGGCGCGCAACACATGGGCCTGGCCAGCCGCAACGCCTGGTCGGTGTCGCCGGCCTTGCGGGCCAGGCCCAGAAGGCCGCTGATACCGACGAAGGCGGTGCTCTCATTGGCGGCCATCGCCTCATAGCAGCGCCTGGCCGCCGCCTCGTCACCGCTCAAGCGCGCCGCCTGGGCCTTCAGCGGCAGGGTCAGTCCCGGATCGTCCAGCAGGTTGTCGGCGCGCCGGGCCAGGCGCACCGCCTCCTCCGCCTCGCCGGCGGCGACCGCCGCCATGGCCCGGGCCAGCGCCCGCGAGCCGCGGCTCTGCCGGCGGCTGCGGCCGGCCTCTGCCAGGGCCCGCGGCGCCTCCCTGAGAGTGCGCCAGAAACGATAGGCCGCCGCTGCTGCCGCCGCCAGGATCGCCACTGCTAGCACCAGGATGCCGACAGAGGTGTC
>JBHICX010000278.1:0-3562 GCA_046759805.1 Kiloniellales bacterium
GCTGCTGGCCCGCGGCGCCGACCCGTCGCATCGCAACAAATGGGAGCTCACGGCCAGCGACTGGGCGCAGTGGCCGGCTAATGCCGCCGAGATAAAGGCGGAGCTGGAAGCGCGGGCCGGCTAGTTCAGTCTTGCCGCCAGCGTTGCGTGTCTACCCCGGCCGCGGCGGGCTTCAGCACGACGTGCCGGCGGTTTTCCCGCACGATGACCCATGTTTTGGGCGATCCCAAGGACCGAACCTGCCGCCCGGTAACGTACTCCGGCGCGTTCCACGCCCCGCGCCCGCGCCCGGACGTCGCGGGCGCCGTCGACCCGGGCTTGCCCCTTGCGACGACCGGCGGCGCTGTCTCGGACCCATTGCGCCGGGCCAGGCGCCAGGCGGCGCGAACCTTGCGGCCGTAGCGTTCGTGCAAGTGGGGTGTCCGGGAGTGGTAACGGGCGACCGCCCGGTTCCACGAGCCCTCCTCATGATAAAGGCGGGTCAGGAACTCGGCGGCGTAGGCGACGTTGGTCTCCGGGTCGAAGGCTTCGGCCAGGTGCTGGAAGGCGCCCGCGTGCCAGAACAGGTTGACCTGCATGCAGCCGACATCGATGTTCCTGACGCCGCGGCTTTGCAGCCGCTGCACTTCGCGGATGGCGTCCGCCTTGCTACGCAGGTATCGGCTGCGACCCTGCGCCATGACCGCCCAGGGCCAGGCGCGGACGCGACCGGTTCCGGCATCCCGGCGGCCGGCCTCTACCAGCGAAATCGCGGTCAGCAGCCGGTCGGGAATGCCATGCCGGCGCTCGAGCCGCGCCGTCTCAGCGCCACACAGCGCCCAGTCGCCATCGATCGGGGCGGTGCCGGCGGCGGGCGCGACCGACACGACCACCAGCGGCGTCGAGACCGCCATTGCCAGAGTCGACTTGCCGAGCCTTCGACCCATCACCCGATGCAAAGCAAACCGGATGCCAAAGCGTCCCTGAACAGGGTAATCGGCCTCATGGGTCATGTGTGCGCCGCAAACCAACCGGGAGTCAGATCGTTGATTTATTGCTATAAGGTCACACTACGACTTAAAAAATTGCTAACTCATCTTTTTCCATTGAAATCAGCCGAAGATGGCGCCATATCATCCGGTGCGGCACGAGGCCCGTCATCAACGGCCTCGATTGCCGTAACGCTTCTTGGCGTTTCCTCCCTAAACTTGGGCCGCGCATCGCCGTGGCCCCTTTTTTGTCCGGTCACTCCCGCCGCCCGGGGTCAGCCACCGTTTTGCCCCCGGGTCCGAGGGGCCGTTGCATCAGCACGGTGTCGACCCAGCGCCCGTGCTTGAATCCGATGGCCCGCAAGACGCCGACGGATCGGAACCCGAGACTGGCATGGAGCTCTATCGAAGGCGCGTTGGTGCTGTCGCCGATGATCGCCACCATCTGGCGCAGGCCGATCGCCGTGCAGCGCTCGATGAGCGCTTCGAGGAGCGCCCGGCCGACGCCGCGCCGCGTCGCCCCCGGGGCGACGTAGACAGTGTCTTCGACCGCATAGCGATAGGCGGCGCGGGTCCGGTAGGGCGCTGCGTAGCCAAAGCCCGCAATCTCCCCGTCCAGGTCGCAGGCCACGATATACGGCAGTCCGTGCCCCAGGACCTCCCGGCGCCGGCGCGAGATCTCGGCGACGTCGGGGGCGGTCTCCTCGAAGGAGGCCAGGCCGAAGCGCACATGGTGGGCATAGATCGCCGCCACCGCCGCCATGTCGGCGTCCTCGGCGTCACGAACGCGAATCGGCGGCTTCACGGCACTCGGGCCGGCGTCGGGCTTTGAGCCCGGGTTCAGGACCGCGGTCATCCGGCCGCCAGGGCGTCCTTGTCCAGCGCCCCGAGGGCGGCGATCAGCTCGCCCAGATGGTCGATCAGTTCGGCGAAGTAGCCGTTGCGGCCGATTCGCTGCTCGTCCATGTACAGCCCGCGGTTGATCTCGATCTGCAAGGCGTGCACGCGGCGCCGTGGACGGCCGTAGTGCAGGGTCGTGAAACCGCCGGCGTACGGGTTGTTGCGCGCCACCAGGTAGCCATGCCGGGCCAGAATCGTCTCGGCGAGGTCGGTCACCGCTGGCGCGCAGGCGGTGCCGTGTGCGTCGCCAAGGACGAAATCGACCCGGCGGTGGCCGTTGTCCCGGTCGCGGGAGCTGCCGACCGAGGGCATCGAATGGCAGTCGACAAGAATGCAGTGGCCGAAGCGATCCAGCGTCGCCCCCACTAGGCCCTCGAGCGCCTCGTGATAGGGGCGATACAGCGTCTCGACGCGCCGCTCAGCCTCGCGAAAGCTCAGCTTGCCGGGATAGATCTCGTGCCCGTTGGCGACCACCCGAGGAATGGTGCCGAGCCCGGCGCTGACCCGCGGCGAGCGCGTATTCACGTAAGTGGGCAGCCGGTCCTCGAACATCCCCGGATCGAGCTCGTAGGGCTCGCGGTTGACGTCGAGGAAGGCGCGCGGGAACAACGCGCACAACAGGGGCGCGCCACACCGCGGGGCGGCGGCGAACAATTCGTCCACGAAGCCGTCCTCGGACCGGCGCAGGGTCAATGGGTCGAGCCGGGCGGCGGCGATGAAGTCTTCCGGGTAATCGCGGCCGCTGTGCGGCGATGCCGCGACCAGCGGTATCGCCTGCGCCCCGGGGGTGAAGATCGCACAGGGCGCGACGCACGCTTCGCTGTTGCGGACCCGTGCATCCATAATCCTTGATTTAGACCAATAGGCGACCCCTGTCATCCACCGGCGGGCGAGATCGCGCGACGCCAACCCGCGGGCCTTCGCCCGCCCCTCCGTCATGCAGATGAGCACCGGGCTTGGTCAGGCGGGTCGGGCGGTCTATCATTCAGCGCGGATCTTCATCGCAGCCGTTCCGGTTCCCAGGGTCGGGCCCATGGCGCACATTCTGATTGCCGAAGACGACGAGTCGATGCGGCGCTTCCTCGCCCGGGCGCTCACCGAGGCCGGTCACCGGGTCCGGGCCGTCGGCGACGGCATCGAGGCGGCGGACCGGCTGGCCCGGGAAGATTTCGACCTGTTGCTGGCCGACGTGGTGATGCCGGGACTCGACGGCATCGAGCTGGCCCGCCGCGCCGTTGCCGAGAAGCCGGGACTGCAGATCATGTTCATCACCGGATTTGCCGCCGTGGCGTTGAGGAACCGTGACCTCACCACGGCAAAGGCCAAGGTGCTTTCCAAACCCTTCCACCTGCGCGACCTGGTGGCCCAGATCGACCGCATGCTGGCCGCGTGACCGGCCTTGGTGACCACGGGGTGGCGGCCGACGAGGCGAAATCCCGGCGGCATTCGAGGCGGCAAACCCCATTTTGTCCGCCTGACCGATGTCCCGGGCGGCAAGACACTGACCGCCGGAGCGGGCATCCCGGCGCCGGGCGGGAGGCGCTGTTTCGCCGACTGGCGTGTGCCCGGACAGGGGGCCATCGCTCCTCCGAGCAAGGTCTGTACTTCCACGCCGATTTGCATCAGGCTGCCGCCTCCCGATAGTGGCATTGCCTGGGCATGGCCAGCACAAGGGATCTCAACCGGGTCGTCGA
>JBHICX010000279.1:0-3554 GCA_046759805.1 Kiloniellales bacterium
CACGGGCCCGCTCCGGGGGGTGGGGGGGTGGGGGCGCGGGCTGGAGCCGCCTGAATGGATAACGATCTAGCCGCGCCGCGCCCGGCTCAAGACCGCGTGCAACAGCACGTTGCAGCCGGCCGCAAGGTCCTCAGGGGTGGCGTTCTCGATCTCGGCGTGACTGATGCCGCCCTCGCAGGGCACGAAGATCATGCCGGTCGGCGCCACCCGGGCCATGTACACCGCGTCATGCCCGGCGCCGCTGACGATGTCCATGTGACTGGCGCCCATCCGCAGCGCCGCATCGCGCACCGCCTCGATGCATCCGGGATCGAACGGGGTCGCGTCGAACGCCCAGATCTGTTCGAGCTCGAGCTCGAGGCCGGCGCCGGCGGCGAGGTCCCGGAACCGGGCCTGGAGCGCCGCGTCCATCGCCGCCAGCCGGTCGTCCTCCGGATGGCGCAGATCGACCGTGAGGAACACCCGGCCCGGGATCACGTTGCGCGAGTTCGGGCTCACCCGCATCATGCCCACGGTGGCACAGCCATGGGGCTCATGCTCGAGGCCGATGCGGTTGACCGCGTCGACCATGCGGGCGGCGCCCAGGAGCGCATCGCGCCGTTGCCGCATCGGGGTCGGGCCGGCGTGGGCCTCCTGGCCGGTTACCGTCGCCTCGTACCAGCGCTGGCCCTGGGCGCCGGTCACTACGCCGATGGTCTTGGCCTCGGCCTCCAGGATCGGCCCCTGCTCGATATGGGCCTCGAAATAGGCGCCGACCGGGCGCCCGCCCGCCTCGGCCGGGCCGGCATAGCCGATGCGCTTGAGCTCGTCGCCGATAGTCTTGCCATCCTCGTCCCTGCAGGCGTGGGCGTAGGCCAGGTCAAAGACGCCGGCAAAGGTGCCGGAGCCGACCATGGCCGGGGCGAAGCGCGAGCCCTCCTCGTTGGTCCAGCACACCGCCTCGACCGGCACGTCGGTCTCGAGGCCGGCGTCGTTGAGGGCGCGGATCACCTCCAGTGCCGCCAGCACGCCATAGGCGCCGTCGAACTTGCCGCCGGTCGGCTGGCTGTCGAGGTGGCTACCGGTCAGGATCGGTGCCCCCCCGGCGTCGCGGCCCGGCCGCCGGGCGAAGATGTTGCCCATCTTGTCCACATGCACCTGACAGCCGGCCTCCCGGCACCAGCGCACGAACAGGTCGCGTCCCGTCCGATCCACGTCGGTCAGCGCCAGCCGACGAACGCCGCCCTTCTCGGTGGCGCCGATCCGCGCCATTTCCATCAGGCTGTTCCACAGCCGCTCGCCGTCGATTCTGAGGCTCTCCATCGCGCGCAACCATCCCTTCTCCGAATGTGGCCAACGGCCAAGCGGTCACCCCGTCGGGTGGCATGTGGCCTGCCTCGGCCGTATAACAGTCGATCCGAGGCACTTTGCAAAGCGGCTTGGCCACCACCGGCGCCTTCCCCGGCGGCGCCCGACAATTCAAGGAGACGGCGACCGATGGGTTTTAAATTGATTCCATTCGCGCTCTCGCCCGATTCCGTGGGCGCGTGATCCGGCGGAACGCGTGATGGCCGTCGACGAGGGCGCCCCGGTCGAGGAACTGGCCCAGCAGATCGCCGAGACGGTGGGCCGGGTGATGATCGAGCGGGATCAGCTAGCGCAAGCGCTGGGCATCGAGCTTAAGGCGATCCGGCCCGGGCGGGTCCGGCTCACGATGGCGGTGCGCCAAGACATGGCCAACGCGCACGGCGCCTGTCACGGCGGGGTGATCTTCACCCTCGCGGACACCGCGTTCGGCTACGCCGGCAACGCCACCAACCAGACCACGGTCGCACTGAGCGCCGACATCCGTTTCGTGGCCCCGGTGCACGCCGGTGACCGGCTCACCGCCGAGGCAGAGGAACGCAGCCTGCGCGGCCGGATCGGGGTGTACGACGTCACCGTGACCAACCACGACGGCGAGCTTGTTGCGCTGTTCCGCGGCCTCGCCTATCGCCTCGACCGCGAGGTGGTGCCCGACATCACCGTGGCGACCTGAAGCCTCGGCCCACGCCGGCGGTCAGTCCAGCTGGTCGTAGACCGCCTTCGCCACGTCGAGCAGGGTGCCCCGCTCGATGGCCCCGGTCAAAACGTACGCCAACGGTCGGTCGATCCAGTAGAACGCGCCGACGCCCTGGTCCTCCACGTACTGGAAGGCGGTCTCGGTGGTCTCCAGGTCGGTGCGCACGTAAAGCGCCAAGCGCCGCCCGGCCTGGTCCTCGAACATGAACTGGGCGGCCGGCCCGGTCGCCGCCGGCAGCAGTCGGCCGCCCATCAACCGGAAGCCCAGGCCGCTCAGGTCCGGGGCGCGCACCGCATGGCCCAGCCGCTTCGACAACCAGGCCACCAGATGTGCCTCTTGGCTGGCGTCGACCTCGACCGGATGGCGCACCTCGACCACGTAGATCCGATGGGACGCGACCGCCTCCGCCGTCAGCGACCGCTCCGACCCGGCGCCGGCCGTGGTCCAGGCCTGGTGAGAGACCCACCCGATGGCGCCGCCGGCCAGCAGCAACACCGCCGCGGCGGCGGCCCGGCCCAGCCGCGCCAGCTGGCGCCGTCGCCGCGCGGCGGCGACGCTTTCCAGCCGCAACCGCGGGGGAATCGGCTGTTCCAGCTTGGCCGCGCAGCGCTCGGCCAGCGCGTCGCGCTGCTCGCGGTAGGCCTGGACCCGCGCCGCCACCTCGGGCCGCTCCTCGAGATAGGCCGCCACCACCCGCCGCCGGACAGTGGGCAGGGCGTCGTCGACATAGGCCTGCAGGTCGTCGTCACCGATCGGGGGATCAGCCGGGGTCATTTCACCCTCCGCACCGCCGCCTTGCCTTCCGCATCGAGCAACAGGCGCAGGCGCTCGCGCCCCCGGCTCAGCCGCGACATCACGGTGCCGATCGGAATGCCCAGGATGTCGGCCGCCTCCTGGTAGGAGAACGCCTCGACGCCGACCAGCAACAGGATCACGCGCTGCTCGTCCGGCAGCGCCCGCAGGGCGTCCAGCACGTCGTGGACGGCCAACACCGATTCCTGGTCGGCCATGGTCGCCGGTTCCGAGGCCAGGCTGTCGATCGACGCCTCGACACCGCGCCGCCGGTCGCGCCGGCGGGCGCTCACGAACTGGTTGTGCATGATGGTGAACAGCCAGGCGCGCAGGTCGCCGTCGGGCCGGCGCAGATGCCAACGGCCGATCGCCCGTTCGAGACAGTCCTGAACCAGGTCGTCCGCGGCCGAGTCACTGCGCAAGAGCGCCCAGGCGTAACGACGCAACGCGGGAATATGCGGCTCGACCAATGCGGCAATCTCTTCCATCCGCTGGCACCCTCGGCCGATCGAGAACGCTGCTTATAGCAGCGTTCCGACTGGTCGGGCCAGGGCGTCTGCCAGCGGTTGACGCCGACCGGATGCCGGTTATTCCGGCCGCCGGTTTTCCCCTGACGCGGGATTCGTGACATTATCCGCGACGCCGACAAACGGACCCGATGGAGGCAGCGCCATGGCCGACCGCATGACGACACGGCTGAGACAGCTGATCGCCGGATACG
>JBHICX010000280.1:0-3536 GCA_046759805.1 Kiloniellales bacterium
GCCGCCAGCAGGACCCAAAGCGTGCTGAGGCCGTCGAATGCCGGGGAGCCGCCGCCCTCAACGGTGGTCTGATACCAACCGAATCAGCCATTGACCGGTAGGGTTGCCCATTTGCGGAAAGCGATGGCTCGGATCCGGCCGTCGTCGGCGACGAGTTTGTTCCAAGCATCGCAGCAGGCATCGAGGATTGCCTCGTGGTCTTCGAAGACGCGAGCCGAGAGATGGGTCTGGCGCAGGTACTGCCAGACGTTCTCGGTGGGGTTAAGTTCGGGGCTTGCCGAGGGCAAGGGCACGAGGGTGATGTTGGGCGGCACGTTGAGCTTGCCGGTGGTGTGCCAGCCGGCGCGGTCGAGGAGGACCGCGGCATGGGCGCGGGCGGCGACATGGCGGCTGATCTCCTCGAGGTGCAAGTTCATGGCGCGGTGGTTGACCTGCGGCAGGACGAGCGCCGCGCCCTTGTCGTGCTCGGCGCACACGGCGCCGAACAGATAGGCCGAGGCATAGCGCTGGTCCTGCGGCTGGCGGGGGCGCGTGCCCTGGCGCGCCCAGACCCGGACCAGCTTGTTCTTCTGGCCGATCCGGGCCTCGTCCTGGAACCAGACCTCGATCGGCTTACCCTGGGCGCGTCCAGCGAGCCGGGCGGCGAGCTCGGCGGCGAAGTTTTTTATATAGCGCCTGCGCCTCGGGTGAGGATGACGGCGCCTTCGGCCGCGCCGAGATGTGGCGGAAGCCGAGGCGTTTGAGCAGGATGCCCACGCCGCGCTCGGTGTAGGTGACGCCGAACTCGGCCGCGATCTTCGCCGCCAGGTCGGCGCAGCGCCAGCGCACGATGCCGTCCACCTCAGGGTCTGGACCGGTCTCGATCCAGTCCGACAGCGCTTGGAGCTGCGCCTCGGTGAGCCGGCACGCCGGACCCGCTGTCGGGCGATTGACCAGGCCCGCCGGCCCTTCGGCGTTAAACCGGTGCACCCAGTCGCGCAGCGTCTGCCGGTCCATCCCGCAGGCCCGCGCCGCATCCTTGCGGCTCACCCCCTCCATGACCAGCGCCAGCGCAAGAAGCCGGCGGCTTTGCGCACCATCGCGGCTCGCCGCCGCCAGTCGCCGAAGCTGCTCGGAACTGAACCCGGTGCGCGTGATCGGAACCGTGTAAGGCATGGCTCCCCCCAATAGATTCAAACCATGCCTCCTTGAATCACATCATCTTGTGAAAGGGAATCCCCCGCATCGAGTCACTCGCCGCTTCGATTGGTATAATATTCTTTAAGAGCGGTAACGGCCGGCCGTCAGGCGGAACGGCCTGCGCGCCCTAACCCAACTTAAGCGATTCACCGGTGATTTCAAAAAAATCGGGCCACGGTTGGCGTGGAAACGGCGGATTTGCTGGGCTGGATTGGGTTGATCGGGCGAGATTAGCTTGTAGTGCCGACCTACCCCGTTGACCGGCCTGGATTCGGGAGTGGAAGATTCGGGCCATGTTCCTCCGGTCCAAGACCCGGCACAAGGATGGCAAGGCCCACCGCTACTGGAGCATTGTCGAGAACCGGCGGGTTCGAGGAAACCGGATTGTCCAGCGCCAGGTCCTTTATCTTGGCGAGATCAACGACAGCCAGCAGGCGGCCTGGAGGCGAACCATCGAAGTGTTCGCCGACGGGCAGGCCCGGCAAATGGCGCTTTTCCCCGGACGGGCGCTTGGTGCCGGTGGCCGATAGCGAGGTCGTGCAGGTCCGCCTTGGTGATCTCCGGCTCCGCCGTCCGCGGCAATGGGGTGGTTGTTGGCTGGCTTGTCAGCTGTGGGATCAACTGGAGCTGGACGCCTTCTGGTCGGCGAGACTGCCGCCCAGCCGCAAGGGAACCCGCTGGCTGAACGTGCTCAAGGCCCTGGTCTTCTATCGGCTCCTGGACCCCGGCAGCGAGTGGCGGCTGCATCGGCAGTGGTTCGATGAGAGCGCCGTCGGTGATCTCTTGGGCGAGGACTCGGGGCTGGTCCAGATCGACAAGCTCTACCGCTGCCTGGATAAACTGCTGGCCCACAAGGAGGCTTTTTTCACCGCGCTGAAGGCGCGCTGGCAAGGCCTGTTCCATGTCAGCTTCGACGTGCTGCTCTACGACCTGACCAGCACCTATTTCGAGAGCGATCCGCCGGGGATGGGCAAGCGGCAGTTCGGCTACAGCCGCGACAAGCGGCCGGACTGCGTACAGGTGGTCATCGCCCTCATCGTCACGCCCGAGGGCTTCCCGCTGGCCTATGAAGTCATGGCCGGCAACACCGCCGAGACCGCCACCTTGGCCGATTTCCTGGAAAAGATCGAGGCGCAGTACGGCAAGGCCAACCGCACCTGGGTGATGGACCGAGGGATCCCGACCGAGGAGACCCTGGCGGTGATGCGCACTTCCGACGCCCCGATCTACTACCTGGTGGGAACCCCCAAGGGGCGGTTGAGCCGATTGGAGGCGGCCTTTCTCGGCCGTTCCTGGCAACAGGTCCGAGAGTCGGTTCAGGTCAAGCTGCTGGCCCATGAAGGCGAACTTTACATCCTGGCCCGGAGCCAGGGCCGGATGAGCAAGGAGCGCGCCATGCGCCGTCGGCGCTTGAAGAAACTGTGGCAACGCCTGGCGGAATTGCGAGGCCAAAGGCTCAGCCGTGACCGGCTCCTGATCAAGATCGGCGCGGCCAAGAAGGAGGCGGGCCGGGCCTACGCCCTGGTCGATATCCGACTGCCGAAAAAGGACCAGCCGGTCAGCCCCGAGACCTTCACCTACGCCCTGCGCAAGGACAGGCTACGACAGACGCGCCGGCGCGAGGGCCGCTATCTGCTGCGCACCAACCTGCGCGATGAAGACCCGGCCCGGCTGTGGCAGCATTACATCCAGCTCACCGAGATCGAGCAGGCCTTCAAGGAGCTCAAGGGCGATCTGGCGATCCGGCCGATCTACCACCAGCTCGACCATCGCATCGAGGCCCACATCTTCGTCGCCTTCGTCGCCTATTGTCTCCAGGTGACGCTCAAACAGCGGCTGCGCGCCTTGGCGCCCGGCCTGACACCCAGAGCGGTTCTGGAAAAACTTTCGGCCATGCAGATGCTCGACGTCCACCTCCCCACCACCGACGGCCGCCATATCATCCTGCCTCGCTACACACAACCCGAACAGGATCAGCAAATTCTCCTGCAACAGCTGAAGCTGTCCTTACCACCCCAAGCGCCGCCCCGAATCACAGCGGGTGCCGCCAACACCAACTGACCCAGCCATTCGTAGTGCCGACCTTGGAAGGTCGCATACAATGAAATCAATATGTTAAACCTCGTCAAATCGCCGAACCGCTGAAGTCGGGCTAGCGCCATCGCCTCCATGATGGACGTGATCCGGTAGCGCCTGCCGTAGCGGTTCGGGTCATCCTCGCCCGGCTTCAGCGCCGGGACCTTCGCCCATTCCGCCTCGGCCAGCTGGCGATACGCCGCGAGCCCGGCCTCGCCCAATACGTCGGCGTAGACGAGGACGGCTCGGTGGAACGCGCTGAAGGACGACTCCATCTCCCC
>JBHICX010000281.1:0-3534 GCA_046759805.1 Kiloniellales bacterium
GCGGCCGCGTCGTCGAATCCGGCAGCCATGCCGAGCTGTTGTTGCGCGGCGGCGAGTACGCCCGGCTGTACGCGCTGCAGTTCGCCGACCAGGATACGACCGCGCCGGCCGTCGCCCCCGCCGCCGCACGGGCATGAGCCGTTGCGCGCGCTAAAGAACACGTTACGGAATTCCCGGCTCAGGGGCTTGGCCTGCTGGCTGGTCTCGCTGTACATCCGCCTGGTGTATGCGACCGGACGCTGGCGTTATCTGGGCACCGAGACCCGGGACCGGATGGCGGAGGCGGGCGCCCCCTTCATCCTGTGCTTCTGGCACGGCCGGATCCTGATGATGCCCTATGCCTGGCGCCGCCGCGACCAGGTGCACATGTTGATCTCGGCCCATATCGACGGCCAGCTGATCGCCCGGACGGTGGGGCATTTCGGCATCAAGACCATCGCCGGCTCGTCGTCGAAGGGCGGCGGCGAGGCGATCCGCGCCATGCTGAAGGTGTTGCGGAATCGGCAATGGGTGGGCATTACCCCGGACGGGCCGCGCGGCCCACGCATGCGCGCCTCGGCCGGCATCGTCACCGTGGCGCGCATGGCCGGCGTGCCGATCATCCCCATCACCTTCGGCGCTGCCCGCTCCCGGACTCTCGGCAGCTGGGACCGCTTCTCAATTCCCCTGCCGCTGTGTCGCGGCGTGTTCATCTGGGGCCCGCCGATCGAGGTGGCACACGACGCCGACGAGGCGGCGCAGGAGCGGGCCCGCCGGCGGGTCGAGGAGGAGCTGAATAGAATCACCTGGGAGGCCGACCGGCTGTGCGGCCGGCCGGCGGTCGAACCGGCGCCGGCGCCGTGCCCGGCGGCGCCGCGACCGGCTGGCAAGGAGCGCCTCAGGGCCGCCGGTTGAGGCGCCATGTCGCTGACCCTTTATCGCGGGTTGACCGACCTTGCCGGGCCGCTGATCCCCCTTTACCTGGCCCGGCGCAAGGCCAAGGGCAAGGAGGATCCGGCGCGCTTGGACGAGCGCCTCGGCCGGCCCTCCCTGCGGCGTCCGTCGGGACCGCTGGTCTGGCTGCACGGCGCCAGCGTCGGCGAGGCAATGTCGGTGCTGGCGCTCATCGAACGGCTGCGGGCGGCCTGGCCCGGTCTCGGCCTCATGGTGACCACCGGCACGGTGACCTCGGCGGCGCTCATGCGCGAGCGCCTGCCCGACGGGGTGTTCCATCAGTACGTCCCGATCGACCGGACCGCCTATGTGCGTCGGTTCCTCGACCATTGGCGGCCCGGCCTGGCGCTATGGGTGGAATCCGAGTTCTGGCCCAACCTGGTGTGCGAGGTGCAGCGCCGCGCCATCCCCATGGTGCTGCTCAACGGCCGGATGTCGGCCAAGTCTCACAACGGCTGGCGGCGCATCCCGGGCACCATCGCCACGCTGCTCGGCGGCTTCCAGCTCTGCCTGGTGCAGGACCGCGACCAGGTGGAGCGTTTCGCGGCGCTTGGCGCCCCGGCCGTCAAATGCCTCGGCAACCTGAAGTTCGCCTCCCTGCCGCTGCCGGTGGACCCGGCGGCGCTCGACCGGCTGCGGGCGGCGGTGGACGAGCGACCCTTGTGGCTCGCCGCCAGCACCCATGACGGCGAGGAGGCGCTGGTGGCGATGGCGCATCGACGGCTGGCCGGCGACCATCCGGACCTCTTGACCGTGATCGTGCCGCGCCACCCCAACCGCGGCCCGGCCATCGCCGAGGCGCTCCAGGCACAGGGCCTCCGGGTCGGCCGGCGGGCCGGCGGCGATGCGCCCGAGGCGGCGACCGAGGTCTACGTCGCCGACACCGTGGGCGAGCTGGGGCTGTTCTACCGGCTGGCCGAGGTGGTGTTCGTCGGCGGCTCGCTGGTGCCCCATGGCGGTCACAATCCACTGGAGCCGGCGCAGCTCGACGGGGCCGTGCTTATCGGCCCGCACACCCACAACTTCGGCGCCATGGTGTCGGCGCTCAGGCGGCGAAACGCCTGCGTCGAGGTCGCCGACGGGCCGGCGTTGGCGGCGGCGGTGGCCCGCCTGATGGCCGACCCGGCGGCGCGGCGACGGACCATCGAGGCGGCCCGCGCCGTCGCCGACGACAACCGGGGTGTCTTGGAGGCGGTGATCGCGGAGCTGGCGCCGCATCTCGATCGCCTCCAGGCCAGCGCGGCCGGGCCGCCGGAGCCGGGATGTGCGGTCGCCTGAGTTCTGGACCCGCGACGGTCTGGCATCGTCCCTGTTGGCGCCGTTGAGCCTGGCCTGGGAGGCGGCGGCGTTCGTGCGCCGGGCGCTCACCCGCCGCATCAAGGCACCGGTGCCGGTGATCTGCGTCGGAAACCTGGTGGCCGGGGGCGCCGGCAAGACGCCGGTGGCGCTGTCACTGGGCGCCGAGCTCATCCGCCGCGGCCGCCGGGTCCACTTCCTGGCGCGCGGCTATGGCGGCCGCGAGGCCGGGCCGCTTCGCATCGACCGTCGCCGCCATCGGGCGCGCGACGTGGGCGACGAGGCGTTGCTGCTGGCCGCCCTGGCGCCGACCTGGGTGGCCCGAAACCGGCCCGCGGGGGCGCGTGCCGCGGCCGCCGCCGGGGCCGACATCGTGGTCATGGACGACGGCTTTCAGGCCCCGGCGCTCATTAAGGACCTGGCACTGTTGGTGGTCGACGGCGGCTACGGCTTTGGCAACCGCCGGGTGCTGCCGGCGGGACCCCTGCGCGAGAAGCTGCGCCCTGGGCTCGCCCGCGCCGACGCGGTGGTGCTGATCGGCCCGGACACCACCCATGTCGCGTCGCTCTTGGACCCCCGGCCGCCGCTGTGGCGCGCCCGTCTGGTGCCGGGGCCCGAGGCCGACCGGCTGATCGGGCGGCGCGTCATCGCCTTCGCGGGGATCGGCCGGCCGGCCAAGTTCTACGCCACCCTCGCCGAGGTCGGCGCTCAGGTCATCGGCTGCCGCGATTTCCCCGACCACCATCGCTACACCCCGGACGAGGTGATGGTCTTGTGCGAGGCGGCGGCGGCGGCCGACGCGGTTCCGGTGACCACGGCTAAGGACTGGGTGCGGCTGCCGGCCGAGGCCCGGCCCATGGTCGAGGCGCTCACTGTCAGCGTCGAGTGGGAAGACCCGGGCGCCCTTCAGGCGCTGCTGCAATCGGTCCTGGGCCATGGCTAGGCGTCGCTACACCCGCTGGGACTGGTATCGCTGGCGGGCGCGCCGAGCCTGGTACCGATGGGTCGTCCACCCGCTCGAATGGCTCATTGCCTGGCCGCCCTACAAGCTGCTCTCGGCGCTGCCGCTCGACGTCGCCTCCGAGGTCGTCGGCCGGCTGGCCCGCTGGCTCGGCCCGCGCAGCAAGGCCAGCCGCCGCATCGTCCGCAACCTGCACCACGTCTATCCCGGCATCGAGGAGGCCGAGGTCAGGCGCATCGTCGCCGGCTTCTGGGACAACTTCGCCCGCATCGCCCCCGAGTACTGGCACCTGGACCAGTTCCGGGATGAGGCCAGCGGCCGGCTGGAGATCGTCGGCGGCGAGC
>JBHICX010000282.1:0-3532 GCA_046759805.1 Kiloniellales bacterium
AACAGCTGGGCGAGGCTGCGGCGCGCGGCGGTGTCGGTCTCCTGATGTTCGAACACGGGCATGATGAGCGCGCCGTTGGCCAGATAGAAATTGATGTGGGACAAGGGCATGCGTCGGCCGACGCGCCGGTCGCGCCGTGGCGGCTGGGCCAGGCGGTGCACCTCGAGCTCCCGTCCCTTTGCGTCGATGGCGCCGCGGAGCCGGTCGAAGTTGTCCTCCAGCCTCGCGCGGTTGGGGTCGTCCTCGGCGGCCTGCAGCAACAAGACCACCCCCGGCCGGGCGAAGCAGGCGACGTTGTCGACATGGCCGCCGGTGTCGTCGTCTTCCAGGCCCTGGCCCAGCCAAATCAGCTTCTCCAGTCCCAGATGGGCGCGCAGCACCGCCTCGGCCTCGACTCGGCCGAGGCCGGGGTTGCGCCTCGGGTCGAGCACCACCGCCTCGGTGGTCAGCCCCGTGCCTTCGCCGTCGACATGGATCGCGCCGCCCTCGAACCCGAGCGGCACCGGATAACGCGGCATCTCGAGATGCGCCAGCACCCGGCTGGCCAGCGCCGCGTCCTGATCATAGCGGTCGACCAGGCCGCCCCAGCCGTCGAACCGCCAGTCGACGCCGGCCACCCGTCCCCCGGCGCCGGTGACGAAGCTAGGGCCGGTGTCGCGGGTCCAAGAATCGTCATGCGGCAGGGACAGCACCTCCACGCCGGCGCCGCAACTCAGGCTCGCCGCCGCCACCTCCGGCGGATTGGCGATCATGGTCACCGGCTCGAACGCCGCGATCGCCTTGGCGACCGCGGCATAGGCCTCGCGCGCCGCCTCCAGCTCGCCGCCCCAGCTTTGCTCGCGGCACGGCCAGGCCATCCAGCAGCGTTCATGCGGCTCCCACTCGGCCGGCATGCGAAAACCGTCGTCGGCCGGCGTTGACATGCGAACCCCTCCCCGCCCACGCACAATGGTCCGAGACGCGGGATTGGGCAAGGCCGAGATCCGGTCGGCGCCGGGCGCCGCGGAGCAATTCGCGAGCCCGCACCTTGGGGGGTCCGGGTTGCCGCCGCCCCCGGACCGGGCCGAGGCGTCCTCTTCGGCCTACCCAAGCCCGCGCGATCCGCCTATTATGCGCGCCCGAGAAGGTCCGACGTCGGGGCCGCGGTGCCACAGCCCATGGAGGCGGAATGGCCAAGGAAGACGCCCTCGAGTTTTCCGGTACGGTCATGGAGGTCCTGCCGAACGCCATGTTCCGGGTGCGCCTGGACAACGACCACGAGGTCCTCGCCCACACCTCGGGCAAGATGCGCAAGAACCGCATCCGGGTGCTGGCCGGGGACCGGGTCAATGTCGAGATGACGCCCTACGACCTGACCAAGGGCCGAATCACCTTCCGCTACAAATAACCGAAACCCGCATGCCGGCGCCGCGTCTCGTCCTGGCCTCGGCCTCGCCGCGGCGGCTCGAGCTGTTGCGCCAGGTCGGCATCGTGCCGGACATCGTTGACCCGGCGATGGTCGACGAGGCGCCGCGGCCCAGCGACCGGCCGGCCGAGTTGGCCGGACGGCTCGCCGCCGCCAAGGCCGCCGCGGTCGCCGCCCGGCATCCGGACTGCTTCGTCCTCGCCGCCGACACGGTTGTGGCGCTCGGCCGGCGCGTGCTACCCAAGGCCGAGGACGAAGCGACCGCGCGGCGCTGTCTGATGCGCCTGTCGGGCCGGCGCCATCGGGTGCATGGCGCGGTCGTGGTCCATGCGCCCGGGGGCCGCAGCGCGCGGCGGCTCATTGAGACCGTGGTCACCTTCAAGCGCCTCGAGGCGGTGGAGATCGACGCCTATCTCGCCGCCAACGAATGGCGGGGCAAGGCCGGTGGCTACGCGATCCAGGGCCGCGCCGCCGCCTTCGTGCGCCGGATCAACGGCTCGTATTCCAACGTGGTCGGCTTGCCGCTTTATGAGACCGTGGCGCTGTTGAAGGGGCTCGGCTACCCATGACCGGGATGCCCGCCGTCGACGAAGTCCTGGTCGACGCTTTGCCCGGAGAGGTTCGCGTGGTGCTGATCGCCGATGGCCGGCCGGTCGAGGCGCACGTGACGCGCGGCGACGGCGGGACGCGCGTCGGCGCCGTACATCTCGGGCGAGCGTTGCGTTCGGGCGCCCAGACCACCTTCGTGGACATCGTCGGCGAGCGCCCCGGGCTCCTCGACCGGCGGGCCAAGGCGCCGTCGCCGGCCGAGGGCGCGGCGGTCATGGTGCAGGTCGACAAGGCGCCGGTCGACGAAAAGGGCGCCGGCCTCACCTCCGCAGTCAGCCTGCCCGGCCGAATGCTGGTCTACGCGCCGCTCGAGCCGGGGATCGTTGCCTCGCGACGCCTGGGCGGCGCCCGCGCCCGCCAGCGCCTGGCCGCCGCCATGGGCGGGATCGCCCGCCCCGGCGAGGGCTTCATCCTGCGCCGCGCCGCGGCGGCGGCGGATCGAACCGAGCTCCGCGCCGAGGCGGAGCGGCTGCGCGCCGACTGGTCCGCCATCACCGAACGCGCCGAGCGGGCCCGACCGCCGGCGCTCCTGCACCCCGGTCCGACGCCCCTCGAGCGAGCGCTCCTCGACCACGGCCACGGCCTGCGCCAGGTGGTGTTCGCCGACTCCCGGTCGCTGGCCGCCGCCAAACGCTTCTGCGCCGAGCGCGCGCCCGCCATTGCCGAACGCCTGGTTCTGGAGCATTCCGGGCCGGTAAGCGACATGATCGACGCCGCCATCGAGACCGCCCTGGCGCGGCGCGTGGACCTGCCAGGCAGCGGATTTTTGTTGTTCGAGCTGGGCCAAACCTTGACCGCAATCGATGTCAACATCGGCCCGCCCGCGGGCCGCGGCAACGCCGATCGGGCCTGGCTCGAGGCCGGCCTGGCAGCAGTGCCGGAGATCGCCCGGCAGATCCGGCTGCGCAATCTTTGCGGGCTGCTGGTGGTCGACTTCCCGCGGCTCAAGGCGGCGCGGCACCAGCGGCGTCTAATCGACGCCTTGCGCCGGGCACTGGCCGGTGACCCGGTGCCCACCCAGGTCCTGGGCATGACCATGGGCGGCCTGATCGAGATCACCCGTCGCCGTGGCGCGCCGTCCCTCGACCGGGTGCTCCAGGGTCCCTGCCCCGCCTGTGACGGCGGGGGCCGGGTGGCCGACCCAACGGCCGTGGCCTTTGCAGCGCTGCGCGCAGCCCGCCGCACCGGCTTGCACGCACCCGCCTCGCATCTGACGCTGGTCGCCGCCCCGGCGGTCCTGGCGGCGCTCGACGGCCAGGCGGCCGAGGCCCGTACCAGCGTCGAGGCCGAGCTCGGCCGACCGCTGGTCCTGCGACCCGATCCGACCTGGCCCAGCGAGCGTTTCGAGATCGTACCGGCATAGGCGCCGGCTATGGACAGCCCAGGTGATACTGCCTATAAGCGTCGCTCGCGGCGGTCAGTGTAAGGCACGCCAGGCGCGCCGCTGCCCAGGTAGCTCAGTCGGTAGAGCAGCGGACTGAAAATCCGCGTGTCGGTGGTTCGATTCCGCCCCTGGGC
>JBHICX010000283.1:0-3531 GCA_046759805.1 Kiloniellales bacterium
GCATCCATCGCGCGGGCAAGCCACCCCAGGCGGCAGTGGCCGAGATCGCCGCGATAGTAGGGCGCATTCTCAACGAGTGCGCATCGGGGATCTCGCTGGCGCCGTCCTGTTAGGCATCGGGGCCACTGCGTCAAGGGTCAAGACAGCACGGTCGAGTGGGCCCTGTAGGATTCGTCGCGCAGCGGACGCGAGCGGGGTGGCAAGTGCAGTGGGCGTCCACCTACGACCGACGGATTATGAGACAGCGGTTTACGCCCGTGGGCGCGCGCGGGTGCCTTTCAACGATTTGCCGTCATCATGGAGCAGCAACCTGCTTGCCTTCTTCCTAGGAAATCGGGATACTACCGGCCGCAATGTGGACTGAACATCAGATCCCCGATGACGGCAGCGATAAGAGTCGACATTCGACGCGGCGCCTACTACGACTCCATCGTCCTGATGGAACTGCAAGCCGCCTTGATGAGCCTGCCCGGCGTCACCGGCGCCGGGGTGATGATGGGCACGCCGGCTAACAAAGCGCTCCTCGACCAAAACGGCCTCTCGACCCCGGACACGCAGGCTGCGCTGCCGGAAGACCTCATCATCAGCATCGAAGGCCAGGACGAGGCTGCCGCGGAGTCCGCGTTGGCCCAGGTAGACGCCCTCCTCACACGACGGCGCACCGCTATCGAACAAGACTATCGCCCCAAGAGCCTCGCGACGGCGGCGCAGCATCTGCCCGAGGCTGCGTGGGTCCTGGTCTCGGTGCCGGGACGATACGCCACCTCCGTGGCCCGCGAAGCCCTGCGCCTCAACAAGAACGTATTCCTTTACAGCGACAACGTGTCGCTCGACGACGAGATTGCCTTGAAACAGGAATCCGCCGCCCGCGGGCTGCTGGTCATGGGGCCGGATTGCGGCACCGCCATCATCGGCGGCGTCGGGCTCGGCTTCGCCAACCGGGTGCGGCGGGGCCCCATCGGGCTCGTCGGCGCCTCGGGAACGGGGCTCCAGCACGTCACCGCCCGGATCCATCAGTTTGACAGCGGCATCACCCACGCCCTCGGCACGGGCGGACGGGACCTGGCGCACGCCGTCGGCGGCATCACCGCCCGACAAGCCCTCGACCTGCTCCGCCGCGACTCCGAGACACGCGTCATCGTACTCCTCTCCAAACCCCCGGCCCGCGACGTAGCCGCGACGGTGATGCGACAAGCCAGAGACGCCGGCAAGCCGGTGGTGATCTACTTCACGGGCTATGCGCCGCCGGCCGGATCGACCGGGGAAAGCCATCTACACGTTGCCACTTCCCTCGACGAAGCCGCCGAGCGGGCCGTGGCGTTGGCTGCTTCGGCGGACGGGATATCATCCCCCGAGCCTCCTTCTCACGCCTTCGCTCCCAGCCAGCGCTACGTACGCGGCCTCTTCTCCGGCGGTACACTGGCTCATGAAACGCTGCTTACGCTGCAAGCCTACCTGCCCGCCGTCTACTCCAACGTGGCGCTGGACGAGGAACACAAGCTGACCGATCCGACGGTCAGCCAGGGCCACACCATCCTCGACCTGGGAGCCGATGAATTCACGGTGGACCGCCCCCATCCCATGCTCGACAACTCGCTCCGCCTCCAACGTCTGAGCCAGGAAGCCGACGACCCCACCGTCGCCATGATCCTGCTCGACGTGGTGTTGGGCTACGGCGCGCACCCGGACCCCGCCGCCGAGCTCGCGCCCGCCATCGCCGAGACGCGCGCCAAAGCGCAGGAGGCCGGGCGCGCGGTCGACCTCGTCGTCCTAGTCGTGGGCACCGACGAAGATCCTCAGGACATGGCCGCTCAGATCGAGCAGTTCGAAGCCGCCGGCGCTCGCGTCGAGACGCGTTGCAGCGCAGCGGCGGCGTACGTCGGCCAACGCCTGCAAGACCTCGAGGCGCCCTCTCCCCTGCCCTCGGTAGATCTGGCCGTCTTGAACCAGCCGCTCCAAGCCCTCAACGTGGGCCTGGAAGCCTTCGCGGCGAGCCTCACGGCCCAGGACGCCCCGGTCATCCACGTCGATTGGCGGCCCCCCGCCGGCGGCAATGAGAAGCTGATGTCTATCCTGGAACGGATGAGGAAGCGTTGAGAGACGATCCTGTCCATCATTCCCAACCAACTCCACACAACCACACACCATGACCATCGACCAGGCCAACGACGACGCCACAGAACGCATGATCGAAGCCCATGCCGTGCTGGTCGGGTTGGCAAAAGCACGCGACGTCATTCCGGGGATGCGCGACAACCTGCTGCTGCACGCCGGGCCGCCCATCACCTGGGACCGCGCCTCCGGGCCGCTGCGGGGCGCCATCACCGGAGCGCTCATCTTTGAACGCAAAGCCAGAGACGAAGCCGACGCCCGGGCCCTGATCGAACGCGGCGAGATCGACCTGGAGCCGTGCCACCACCACCAGACCGTCGGGCCGATGGCGGGCGTCACGTCGCCGTCGATGTCGGTGTACGTCATCGAAAACGCGACGCATGGCAACCGGGCTTTCTCCAATCTGAATGAAGGCTACGGCAAGGTGCTGCGCTACGGCGCCTTCGACGAGGAAGTGCAGCAACGCCTGCGCTGGATGGAGGACGTGATGGCGCCGGTCCTGAAAGAGGCCATCGAAGCCAGCGGCGGCATCGACGTCAAAGCGCTCCTCGCCGAAGCGCTGCACATGGGCGACGAGGGACACAACCGCAACAAGGCCGGGTCGATCTTATACCTGAAGGCGCTGGCCCCGCAGGTCGCCCGGGTGAGTCCGGACAGCGCTACGGCCTCGGCGGTGCTCCAGGCGATCGGCGATAACGCCCTCAGCGTGCTCAACCCCGTGATGGCGGCCTGTAAAGCGATGGCCGACGCCGCCCACGGCATTGCCGGCAGCACCATCGTCACGACCATGGCGCGCAACGGTACCGACTTCGGCATCCGCGTCAGCGGGCTGGGTGACCGGTGGTTCACGGCGCCGGCTCAGATCCCCAAAGGCCTCTACTTCCCCGGCTACGGCGACGACGACGCCAACGCCGACATCGGCGACAGCACGATCACCGAGACGGCGGGCATCGGCGGGTTTGCCATGGCGGCGGCTCCGGCCATCGTCACCTTCGTCAGCGGCACGCCGCAGGACGCGCTCCACGCCACGATGGAGATGTACGAAATCACCTACGCCGAGCACAACTACTTTACGATTCCACCGCTGGACTTCCGAGGCACGCCCACCGGCATCGACTTGCGCAAGGTCATGGAGACGGGCCTGACGCCGCGTGTCAACACGGGCATCGCGCACAAAGAGCCGGGCATCGGCCAGATCGGCGCCGGCCTCGTTCGCCCGCCCATGGAGATCTTCGAAGAGGCGCTCGTGGCGTTTGCCGAGACGTATGAGGTTTAGGGCGAAGACTCAGCGACATTCCGCGGGGATGTCGGGACCGTGGCGGCGGGCAAGAGCGCGGACTTCATCGTGTTGGACGCGAACCCGCTGGACGACATCACCAACACGAGGCGGATCGACGCTGTCTATCTCCGGGGGTCGGC
>JBHICX010000284.1:0-3507 GCA_046759805.1 Kiloniellales bacterium
GTTCTTCGAGGCAGGGGTCAGATGGACGAGCTTGTCACCGGCTTGCGTGCGGTGGCCGAGCCAACCCGGCTTAGGCTGGTGGCACTGTGCGCCCGGGGCGAGCTGACGGTCAGCGAGCTGACCCACATTCTCGGGCAAAGCCAGCCGCGGGTTTCCCGGCATCTGAAGCTGTTGTGTGAGGCCGGGATTCTCGACCGGTTTCGCGAGGGAACCTGGGTGTTCTACCGTCTGGCGCAGGACGGCCGTCCCGCCGGGCTGGCCGAGAGCCTGGTGGATCTGATCCCGCGTGACGATGCGACACTCAAGCTCGACCTCGAACGCCTGGCGGAGATCAAACGGGCCCGGGCCGAGGCGGCGGCCGCCTATTTCCGTCAACACGCCGCCGAGTGGGACGACATCCGCTCGCTCTATGTGGACGAGAAAGAGGTCGAGCGGGCGCTGAGCGACTTGCTGCCGGCCGACGACGTCGAGGATCTGCTGGACATCGGCACCGGCACCGGCCGCATGCTTGAGTTGTTCGCCGCGTGCGTGCGGCGCGCGGTGGGCATCGATTTGTCGCGCGAAATGCTGGCGGTGGCCCGCACCAACCTTGACTCCGCCGGCCTGCGCAACTGCCGGGTGCGTCTGGCCGACATGTATCAGTTGCCCTGGCCCGGTGCCTCGTTCGACGCCATCACCATTCATCAGGTGCTTCACTTCGCCGACCAGCCGGCCCGGGCCATCGCCGAGGCCGCGCGGGTGCTCAGGCCGGGCGGCAGGCTGATGGTGGTCGACTTCGCGCCCCACGAACTCGAGTATCTGCGCACCGGTCACGCCCACCGCCGGCTCGGCTTTCCCGACTCCGAGGTCAGGCGGTGGTGCCGGGCCGCCGGCCTGGTGCCGGAAAAGGTGGTCCATCTCGCCGGCGAGCCGCTGACCGTGTCCATCTGGCCCGCCACCCGACCCGGCAAGCAGGGCGCCCGGGCCGCGAGTCGCCGCCGATCCGCGTGAGGTGTGCCGTGGCCGATATCGTCCAACTCCGGGAACGCTTTTCGATGTTGCCATACGCGTCGCCGGCCGCGGCGAGCTGAGGCGAGCCAGGCGGCGCGAGAGATCGTGGAGGAATGTCACCGCATCGGCTGGGCTGCTGATTCGTGCGGACGCCCTGAGAACAGACTGGTCCATATGGGAAATGTCGGATAAGGGGGGCACAGCAAATGGCGTTATCGAGCAATCTTGGCTTCCCGCGCATCGGCGCACGGCGCGAGTTGAAGTTCGCTCTGGAAAGCCGCTGGGCCGGCGAGAGCGACGAGGGCGCGTTGCTCAAGACCGCAGCCGACCTCAGGCGGCAAAACTGGGCGTTTCAAAAAATCGAGGGAATCGATCACATCCCGTGCAACGATTTTTCGCTTTACGACCATGTGTTGGACACCGTCGCGATGGTCGGCGCGGTGCCGGCCCGATACGGCTGGACCGGGGAGACGGTGGATCTGGACACCTATTTCGCCATGGCGCGCGGGGCGCAAGGCGGTGGTCTGGACGTTCCGGCGATGGAAATGACGAAATGGTTCGACACCAATTATCACTATATCGTCCCTGAGTTCGACGCCGACCAGACGTTCCGGCTGGCCTCCACCAAGCCGATCGACGAGTTTCTCGAAGCCCGGGCGCTCGGCATAGCCACCCGCCCGGTCCTCCTCGGCCCGGTCACGTTCCTGGCTCTGGGCAAATCCCGCGACGGAAAGACCGAGCGGCTGTCTCTCCTCGAACGCGTTCTGCCGGTCTACGAGGAAGTGCTGAGGCGTCTGGGCGCGGCCGGCGCGGAGTGGGTCCAGCTCGACGAACCCGGCCTCGTCCTGGACCTGGACGAGGCGGCGCGAATCGCTCTGGTCCAGGCTTACGACCGCCTTTCGAATGTTGTGCCCGGGGTGAAGCTCCTGGTGGCCACCTATTACGAAGGGCTGGGCGATAATCTCAGGACAGCGGTCTCGCTGCCCGTGGACGGGCTGCATCTCGATCTGGTGCGCGCGCCCGACCGGCTGGACGCGGTGGTCGACGCCGCGCCGGAGCGGCTGATGCTCTCGCTCGGCGTCGTCGACGGGCGCAACGTCTGGCGCGCCGACCTCGACCGTGCCTTCTCGATGCTTTCCAGGGCCGCCGAGCGGGTCGGGCGCGAGCGGCTCTTGGTGGCGCCATCCTGCGCGCTTCTCCACACGCCGGTCGATCTCGACTCGGAGGGTGCGCTGGATGCGGAGCTCAGAAGCTGGCTTGCCTTCGCCCGGCAGAAGGTGCGCGAGGTCGTCGTGCTGGCCAAGGCGTTGCGTGAGGGCCGCGACGCCGTCACGCAAGACTTCGCCGCCGCTGCCGAGGCGGCCGCATCGCGAGCGTCCTCGCCACGGATTCACAGTGCCGCCGTCAAAGAGCGCGTGGCGACCATGACCCCGGAGATGGCCCGCCGCCCCGCGCCATACAGGGAGCGTCGCCAGCGCCAGCGGGGCGTCCTGCCGCTCCCGTCGTTCCCGACCACCACGATCGGGTCGTTCCCGCAGACCTCCGAGGTGCGCAAGGCGCGCGCCGCCCTCAAGCGCGGCGAGCGCTCGAGTGAGGATTACGAGGCGTTCGTCAAGGGGGAGATCGAAAAGTCGGTCAGATGGCAGGAGGAGATCGGCCTCGACGTGCTGGTCCATGGCGAGTTCGAGCGCAACGACATGGTCCAGTATTTTGGCGAGCAGTTATCGGGCTTCGCCTTCACCGAGCACGGCTGGGTGCAGTCCTACGGCTCGCGCTACGTCAAACCCCCGATCATCTACGGTGACGTATCGCGCCCGGAGGCCATGACGGTCAAATGGAGCCGATACGCGCAGTCCCTCACCGACAAGCCGGTCAAGGGCATGCTGACCGGGCCGGTGACGATCATGCAGTGGTCGTTCGTCCGCGACGATCAGCCGCGGGAGGACACCTGTCGCCAGATTGCGCTGGCGCTGCGCGACGAGGTTCAGGACCTGGAGGCGGCCGGCATTCGCATCATTCAGATCGACGAGCCGGCGTTTCGGGAGGCCTTGCCGCTGCGCCGGGCCGACTGGCCGGCTTACCTGGCGTGGGCGGTCGAATGCTTCCGCCTCGCCTCCTCAGGCGTCAAGGATGAGACCCAGATCCACTCCCACATGTGCTATTCGGAATTCAACGACATCATCGGCTCGATCGGCGAGTTGGACGCCGACGTGATTTCCATCGAGTGCGCCCGATCCCAGATGGAGTTGCTGGACGCGTTTACCGGCTACCGCTACCCGAACGACATCGGTCCCGGGGTCTACGACATTCACGCGCCCCGGGTGCCAGGCGTGGACGAGGTGGAAGACCGGCTCCGCAAGGCCTGCGCACGCCTGTCGCCGGAGCAAGTCTGGGTCAATCCCGACTGCGGCCTCAAGACCCGCGGGTGGGACGAGGTTCGCCCCGCCCTGGCGAACATGGTGGAAGCGGCCAGGCGGCTGCGGGCCGAGTCGTCCAGCCGGTAGGTGCCTGGTGCCG
>JBHICX010000285.1:0-3501 GCA_046759805.1 Kiloniellales bacterium
ACAGGCTGATCGCGCTCGACAGCGTCGACAGCACCAACGAGGAAGCGAAGCGCCGGGCCCGCGAGGGCGCCGAGGATGGCACGCTCATCTGGGCGCTCGAGCAGACCGCCGGGCGCGGACGCGGCGGGCGCCAATGGGCCTCGCCGCGCGGCAACCTCTATTGCTCGGTGCTCACCCGCCCGGACTGCGCGCTGTCGGAGGCCGCGCAACTGGGCTTCGCCGCCTGCCTCGGGGTCGGCGGGGCGCTGGGCTCGGTGGTGCCGCCGCTCACCCAGCTCAACTACAAGTGGCCGAACGACGTGCTGCTCAACGGCCGCAAGGTGGCGGGGATCCTGCTTGAGACCTCGTCCAACCCGGAGGGCGGGCTCGAATGGCTCATTGTCGGCATCGGCGTCAACGTGGCCAGCCATCCCGAGGACACCGAGTTCCCCGCCACCAGCCTGGCGGCGGTGGGGGCCGGCGGGATCGAGGTCTCGGGCCTGCTGGAGGCATTTTGCCGGCGGTTCCAGACCTGGGTCAACCGCTGGCTCGATGAGGGTTTCGCACCGCTGCGGCGGGCATGGGTGATCCGGGCCAAGGGCATCGGCGAGCCCATTGAGGCCCGGCTCGGCAACGGCAGCACGATCGCGGGGGTGTTCGACGGGCTGGACGATCGCGGGGCGCTGATTCTCAAGACTGAGGACGGCGCCACGCGGACCATCGACTGCGGCGAGGTCTACTTCGGCACCGGCGGCGACTGAGGGCGAAGCGATGTTGCTGGCCATCGATTCCGGCAACACCAACGTGGTGTTTGCGATCTACGACGAGGACCGGCTGCGCGGCAGCTGGCGCAGCTCCACCGATGCGCGGCGCACGGCGGATGAATACGCGGTCTGGCTTACCCAGTTGATGGCGCTCGATGGGCTGGCACCAGATGACATCGACCATGCCATCATTGCCAACGTGGTGCCGGAGGCGTTGCCGAGCCTCGAGGCCCTGTGTCAACGCTACTTCGGCGTTGGCGCGCTCAAGGTCGGCGATCCGGCGGTGCGCCTCGGCATCGAGGTGCATATCGACCGCCCGGAACAAGTGGGCGAGGACCGGCTGGTCAACGCGGTGGCGGCGCACGAGCGTTACGGCGGACCGCTGATCGTCATCGATTTCGGCACCGCCACCACCTTCGACGTTATCGACGCCAGGGGCGACTACCGGGGCGGCGTCATCGCGCCGGGCGTCACCCTTTCGGTGGAGGCGCTGTACCTGGCGGCGGCGAAGCTGCCGCGGATCTCGATCGAGCGCCACTCGACGGTGATCGGCAAGGCGACCGTGCCGGCCATGCAGTCGGGCGTCTACTGGGGCTATGTGGGTCTGATCGAGGGATTGGTCGCGCGCATCAAGGCCGAGTATGGCGAGCCCATGAGTGTCATCGCCACCGGCGGCCTGGCGCCGCTGTTCGCCGAGGCCACGGACGTGATCGAGCATACCGACCTCGACCTGACGTCACGCGGCCTGATGCAGATCCATCGCCGGAATCTCGGAACATGAGCCCGGAGCCGGGTACCGACGAGCTGGTGTTCGTGCCGCTGGGCGGCGCCGGCGAGATCGGCATGAACCTCAATCTCTACGGTTGCCGCGGCCGCTGGCTGATGATCGATCTCGGCGTCACCTTCGGCGACGACACCATGCCGGGCGTCGACGTGGTCATGCCCGACCCGGGCTTCATCGAGGAGCGGCGCGACCGGCTCATCGGCCTGGTGCTCACCCACGCCCATGAGGACCACATCGGCGCCGTGCCCTATCTGTGGCCGCGGCTCGGCTGTCCGATCTACGCCACCCCGTTCACCGCCTCGGTCTTGCGCGCCAAGTTCGAGGAGGCCGGCCTGGCGCAAGCCGCTCCCATCACCGAGGTGCCGCTGTCGGGCCGTATCGAGCTCGACCCGTTCACCGTGGAGCTGATCACGCTCACCCATTCGATCCCGGAGCCGAACGCGATCGCCCTTCACACTCCGTACGGCACCGTGCTGCACACCGGCGACTGGAAGTTGGACCCGGACCCGCTAGTGGGCGATACCGCCGACGAGGTGGCGCTCAGGGCCTTGGGCGAGGCCGGCGTGCTGGCCATGGTGGGCGACTCGACCAACGTGTTCCGCGACGGCGTGTCGGGCTCCGAGGCGGCGCTGCGCGAGAGCCTCATGGAGCTGGTGGGCGGCGCTTCGAACCGGGTCGCCATCGCCCTGTTCGCCAGCAACGTGGCGCGCCTGGAAACCATTGCCGCGGTGGCCGCGGCCAACGGGCGGCGCGCCGCCCTCATTGGCCGGGCGCTGTGGCGCATGTATCAGGCGGCCAAGGAAAACGGCTATCTCTCGAAAACGCCGGAATTTCTCACCGAGCACGACCTGGGCCGGCTGGAGAAGCACCAGGTGCTGCTGGCCTGCACCGGCAGCCAGGGCGAGCCCCGCGCCGCGTTGTCCCGGATCGCCGCCGACAAGCATCCCAACGTGGTGCTCGAGGCCGGGGACATGGTCATCTTCTCGTCGCGCATCATCCCCGGCAACGAGCAGCCGATCTTCCGCCTGCACAACCAGCTGGCACGCCGCGGCGTCAAGGTCCTGACCGAGAACACCCACTTCGTTCACGTGTCGGGCCACCCGGCCCGCGACGAGCTCGTCCGCATGTACCAGTGGGTGCGCCCGAAGATCGCGGTGCCGGTGCATGGCGAGGTTCGGCACCTTCAAGCCCATGCCGAGCTGGCCCGCGGCTGCCAGGTAGGTGAGGCGGTGGTGGTCGAGAACGGCGCGGTCGTGCGGCTGGCGCCGGGGCCGGCGACGGTCACCGGCCAGGTGCCCAGCGGCCGCCTGGCGCTCGACGGCCAGGCGGCGATACCGATCGACGGCCCGGTTTTGCGCGACCGCCGCCGCATCCTGTATAACGGCGCCGCCACGGCCACGGTGATCGTCGATCACGACGGGACCTTGTTGGCCGACCCGCGGGTGACGCTGCGCGGGGTGCTCGACGGGGAGGCCGAGGCCGAATTGCTCGATCAGGTGGTGAGCTCCGTGCGCAAGGCGGTCGAGGGCCTGTCGGCGAAGCGCCGCCGGGACGACGCCGAGCTCGAGGAAGCGGTGCGGCTGGCGGTGCGCCGGACCGTCAGGGCCGAGCTCGGCAAGCGTCCGGTCACCGACGTGCATCTGCTGCGGCTGTAGCCGAAGCTCGATGGCACGCATAGGCGGGGAGGGGAGCGCGTGATCGGCAGGCTTAACCACGTCGCCATTGCCGTGCCCGACCTTGCGGCCGCGGCGGCCCTGTACCGGGATACCCTGGGGCCCGGGTCTTGGCGCCGGTGGACCTGCCCGAGCACGGGGTCAGCACCGTCATCGTCGAGCTTGCGAACACCCGGATCGAGCTCCTGCACCCGCTTGGCGCGAACTCGCCGATCGCCCCCTTCCTGGCGCGCAATCCGGGCGGCGGCATCCACCATGTCTGCTACGAGGTCGACGACATCATCGCCGCCCGCGACCGGCT
>JBHICX010000286.1:0-3496 GCA_046759805.1 Kiloniellales bacterium
AGACCGGAAAGGAAAGTTCCGACCGGAGAGCTTTATGGCCCGGGGCGCCACTGGTGCGACATTGATTTGCTCTTAACGTGCGAGACTGTCAAAGCTGCACAGGATGCCACGCGTAGTCGCCACGAGGGCACCTGAAGAGGCTGTCACGACCCTGTAGTAACTTGTCCATGAGGAGGAAGGAACGGGGTCAGAACGGGAACGGAGAAATGCGGGTCAGACCGGCGTTTCCACCGCCTGAAATCGCAGTCCAATCCCGGTTCTCCAACCCACCTCAATTCCTCGACTTGTCCACCAGCCGGCCCTCGGCGATCCAGGGCATCATGGCGCGGAGTCTCTCGCCGACCTCCTCCACCGGGTGCTGGGCGGCGCGCCGGCGCATGGCCTTGAAGCTCGTTTGCCCGACCCGATTCTCCAGCATCCACTCGCGGGCAAAGCGGCCCGACTGGATGTCGTCGAGGATGCGCCGCATCTGTTTCCTGACCCGCTCGTCGATGACCTTGGGGCCACGGGTGTAGTCACCGTACTCGGCGGTGTTGGAGACCGAGTAGCGCATGTTGGCGATGCCGCCCTCGTAGATGAGGTCGACGATCAGCTTCATCTCGTGCAGACACTCGAAATAGGCCATCTCCGGCGCGTAGCCGGCCTCGACCAGGGTCTCGTATGCGGCCAGCATCAGCGAGCTGATGCCGCCGCACAGCGCCACCTGCTCGCCGAACAGGTCGGTCTCGCACTCCTCGCGGAACGTGGTCTCGAGAATCCCGGCCCGGCCGCCGCCAATGGCGCAGCCGTAGCTGAGCGCGATCTCGAGGGCGTTGCCGGAGGGGTCCTGCTGCACCGCCAAGAGGCACGGCACGCCGGCGCCGCGCTCATATTCCGAGCGCACCGTGTGGCCGGGCCCCTTGGGCGCGATCATGAACACGTCCAGGTCCGGGCGCGGCTCGATCAGGTTGAAGTGGATGTTGAGGCCGTGGGCGAAGGCCAGCGCCGCCCCGTCCGGCATGTTGCCCTTGAGGTGGTCTTGCCACAGCTCGGCCTGATGCTCGTCCGGGGTCAGTACCATCACCACGTCGGCGGATTTCGCCGCCTCGGCCGGCGTGGTGACCGGGAATTGGGCGGCCTTCGCCTTCTCCGCGCGGGCCGAGCCGGGCCTCAGCGCCACCACCACCTCCTTGACCCCGGTGTCGCGCAGGTTCATGGCATGGGCGTGGCCCTGGCTGCCGTAGCCGATGATGGCGACCTTTCGCCGCTTGATCAGGTTTACGTCGGCATCCCGGTCGTAATATAC
The DNA here is from genome assembly GCA_046759805.1 of Kiloniellales bacterium. GTDB lineage: Bacteria > Pseudomonadota > Alphaproteobacteria > JBHICX01 > JBHICX01 > JBHICX01. The sequence goes on from JBHICX010000286.1 coordinate 1,286, forward strand.
GCGCATGGCGGTGTCCTCGTTCCAAGCCAACAAAACGGGCGCTGGTGCGATCTCCACTTGAGTGGAATCGCACCAGCCCACTCCCCCTTCCGGCCACTCCGAGCGTACGATCCCGTGGTCGGCCGGGAGGGGGAGTGGGCTGGTTCCGCCTGAACGGACAAGGCCTTCAGCCCTCCTGACCGATCGCTATGGCACCCCGGGCGATGGCCACCACCCCAGTGCGCGAGACCTCGACGAGGCCCAGCGGCTCCATCAGGCGCACGAAGGCGTCGAGCTTCTCCGTGGTGCCGGTCACCTCGAACACGAACGAGTTGTTGGTCGAGTCGACCACCCGGGCCCGGAAGATGTCGGCGATGCGCAGACTCTCGACCCGCTTCTCCCGGGTGCCCTTCACCTTGATCAGCAGCATCTCGCGCTCGACGAAGGGTCCCTCGTCGGTCAAATCGCTGACCACGTGCACCGGCACCAGACGGTCGAGCTGGGCCTTGATCTGCTCGATGATCATCGGCGTGCCCGAGGTCACGATGGTGATGCGCGACAGCGACTGCCTGGCGTCCACCTCGGCCACGGTGAGGCTCTCGATGTTGTAGCCGCGCCCGGAAAACAGCCCGATCACCCGCGCCAGCACACCGGGCTCGTTGTCGACGATCAAGGCGATGGTATGTTTTTCCAGGTCTTCCAAGTCGGCGACTCCGTGACTGGGCGGCGCCGGCGCCAAGGCGCGAGCGGTTCCGGGCGGTGCGGGGGCACGCCGGCTCAGACCAAGACCATGCCGTCCTCGGATTCGGGCGGCTCGGCCTCGTCCTCGGGCCCGAGCAGCATTTCATTGTGGGCGGCGCCGGCCGGGATCATCGGGAAGCAGTTCTCGGTCTGGTCGACGGCGATGTCGGCAATCACCGTGCGATCCACCTCGATCATCTCACGGATCACGTCGTCGACCTCCGCCGGCTTGACGGCCCGCAGGCCCAGCGCGCCGAACGACTGGGCCAGCTTGACGAAATCGGGCAGCGAGGCGGTGTAGCTCTCGGCGTAGCGCCCGCCGTGCAGCAGCTCCTGCCACTGCCGGACCATGCCCATCCACTGGTTGTTGATAATGAAGATCTTGACCGGCAGCCGGTACTGCGCCGCGGTCGACATCTCCTGGATGTTCATCAGGATCGAGGACTCGCCGGCGATGTCGATGACCAGCGCGTCGGGATGGGCGATCTGGGCGCCGATTGCCGCCGGCAGGCCGTAGCCCATGGTGCCGAGGCCGCCGGAGGTCATCCAGTGGTTCGGCTTGACGAACTTGTAGAACTGCGCCGCCCACATCTGGTGCTGGCCGACCTCGGTGGTGATGTACACGTCGTCCCGGTGCTTGGTCAGCTCATACAGCCGCTGGATCGCGTATTGCGGCTTGATGACCTTGTCGGTCTTCTGGTAGCGCAAGCAGTCGCGGGCGCGCCACTCGTCGATCTGCTTCCACCAGGCGTCGAGCGCGGTCTGGTCCGGCCGGCAATTCTTGGCCTGCCAAACATCGATCATGGCCTTGAGCACGTGCGCCGCATCGCCGACCACCGCCAGGTCGACCGGCACGTTCTTGTTGATCGACGACGGGTCGATGTCGATCTGGATCTTGGTCGAATTCGGCGAGAAATCGGAAAGTCGGCCGGTGATCCGGTCGTCGAAGCGGGCGCCGATGGCGACCATCACGTCGCAGTGGTGCATCGCCAGGTTGGCTTCATAGGTGCCGTGCATGCCGAGCATGCCGATGAACTGCGGGTCGGTCCCCGGGAAGCAGCCGAGCCCCATCAGGGTGATGGTGCACGGGTACCTGGTCATCTTGACGAACTGGCCCAGGCGCTCCGAGGCGAGCGCGCCGGAATTGATGATCCCGCCGCCGCAGTACAGCACCGGCCGCTTGGCGCCGGCAATCAGCTCCACCGCCTGCTCGACCCTGGCGGGCTCCGCCTCGAGCCGCGGCCGGTACGACTTCTTGCGCAAATTGTTCGGGCCCCTGTAGGCGCCCTTGGCGAACAGCACGTCCTTCGGCAGGTCCACGATCACCGGCCCCGGCCGGCCGCTGCGGGCGATGTAGAACGCCTCGTGCAGGATGCGGGCCAGGCTGTCCACGTCCTTCACCAGGTAGTTGTGCTTGGTGCAGGGCCGGGTGATGCCGGTGGTGTCGGCCTCCTGGAAGGCGTCGTTGCCGATGAGATGGGTGGGCACCTG
>JBHICX010000287.1:0-3477 GCA_046759805.1 Kiloniellales bacterium
AACAGCGTCCCATAGGCGTCGAAGACGCAGGCGCCGATATCGCGAATGGTCATCTTCTCCCCCGGTAGTTAAGAGCCTTATACATCGGTCCATCATGCGCTCGGCCGCCGCCGCGCGCGCGGCGAACATGGCTGAGCCGTAGTGGACCGCAACAGATGAGTTGCACCCTGCGGAGGGAAGGCCAACGGTACCGTTGAGCCGCCCGTGGCCGGGCCTCTGCGCCCGCCGCCGCGGCGCAGCCTGCCGTCGTAGCGTCGCGGAGCTCAGCAGGCCATCACCGATGGTGGCTCGGCACCGCCGACCTTAGCACCGCATGACTCCGAATCGATTTGTGTCGGGCCCGGATGCCGCGCGCGTTCGAGATCGGATTCGATGGATTGGTTGATTTGGGTGCCGCCTAAGCGTTGGCGATAGATCCGCAAGTCCTCCAGGACGCGTTGCACGAAGTTGCGGGTTTCGGCCAGAGGGATCATTTCGATCCAGTTGATGACGTCGACTTCGGCTGATCGCGGGTCGCCGTATGCAGCGAGCCATTGGCGCACTCGAGGCGAGCCTGCATTGTAGGCGCCGAGGGCCAGCACATAAGAGCCGTTGAACTGGTCGAGCAGATGGGCGAGGTGGGCACTGCCCAGCTTGATGTTGTAATCCGGGTCGGTGGTCAGGTTGTGCTTGGAATATTTGACTTTGAGTTCCTTGGCGGTGGTTTTGGCGGTGCCCGGCGTCAGCTGCATCAGGCCGCGGGCGCCGGCGTGGCTCACCGCCTCGGGATCGAAGGCGCTTTCCTGACGGATAACCGCCAGCAGAAGCGCAGGCTCTGGCCCGCCGCCGTCGGGCAGCGACACCATCGGATAGCCGTGTGGGATCAGCGCAAAGCCGTTCCCGCGCGAACGTTTGGCTACGAGCACGGCCAAGTCGGGTCGCTCCTGTTCGAGCGCAAGCGCCGCCACGAGCGCGGATTGGCCGGGCGTCGTGGCGTTGGCATTGAGATGTAAGACGAACGTGCGCAAGTGATCTCTGTCGCCGAGTTCACCGAGCAGGCGCACGACCCGGACCAGCTCGCCTTTGTTGAAGGCGAGGATTTCCTGCTCGCCCGGTTTGAACTCCTGGGGCAAATATCCGTCAACCTTCCCGATGCGCGCGGCGGCCAGCTGGCCGTAGTAGGTGGTGGCGTGTGGGGCCGCCGCCGAATAGAAGCTCATGGCCTGCTGGACGTCCCCGGTTGCCTCGGCGGCGCGGCCGGCCCAATAGGCTCCGCGGGCGCGGCTTACCGACGTCCGGACGACGTTGTACATGTTGGTGAAGTGGGTGAGGGCCAGGTCCCGGTCGTCTAGGAAGCCGAGGGCGATCCAGCCGGCCAACCATTCGGCTTCGGCATAGCTGGTCCCGTCGGTCTGGTGGTGATCGCGGGCCAGGCGATAGGCTTCGGAGATCTGGCCGGCCGTGAGCGCGCGGCGCGCCAGGATGGCTTGTTGGCGCCACCATGCCTCCGGCCGGACCAGATCCGCGGGCGGGTTGTCAAGCAGCTCGCGGGCGGACTCGTCGCGGCCTTTGCGGAGACGCCAGCGCAGCCGTTCGTAGACCAGCCCGGGAGTATCCTTGAGGTGATCCGGAACCTGCTTGATCGCCCAATCGACGCCCCATGCCATGTTCCTCAGCATCAGCCGGGCCCGGGCCAGCGCCTGGTGTCCCGCGTCGACCCGGTGCGTCATCCGGTGCGCGGCGTGCTCACGGCCGTCCCACAACAGCCGATCAAGCCGCTGAATGTGGTCCTCGGCCCTAATCATCTTGCGGTAACGCTTGAGAAACGCGCGCTCCTGGCTGGAAGTGAAATCGCCGTTTATCCAGGCCTCGCGCACCAGTGCCGTCACCTCGTCGCCCCGATGCAGAAGGCTGTCGGCGTAACGCATATAGCCGTTGACGGTGAGCGGCGGGTATTTGGCGAACCAGGCAAGGACCTCGGCATCGGGCACGTTCGCCGACATGGCCTCCTCGGCGCGGCGGCGCAGTTCGTCTTGGCGCGGCCAGTCGGGGTTGTTCTCGATGAAGTCCCTGATTTCCCCGAACGACGCCCGCGAACCGGGCTTGGTCAGGATGAGCCAGCGGATGAACTTGGCCGCCAACGGATGCTTGCCATGGCTGGCCAGGTGCTGCGCCTTGCCCAGCTCGCCGGCCTTGATCGCGGCGATCGCATTGCGGAAGTAGCGGACGTCCTCCGCCCGCAGCGTGCCGGTGTGGCCCAACACCCGGGGTGCGCCGGCCAGGCCGGCAACGAGAAGGACGGCAACCAAAAGGGCTCTCAACACTTCTCAGCCTCATCGCGGCGGAGCGGGACTCAAGCGCCGGCGCTCTGACCGGCGGCGGCATTTTAACGGGCGGCGGGCGATGCGCAAATAGTCCCGGGTCGGGAGGGACCGTGTTCCATGGACGGGGCCGGCTTGGGGCGCGTCCACCATGGGGACTCGAGCATCGGCAGCCGCGGTTGTTCCCCGCTTCCGCCGCGCCATCTCACGCTTGCCGGGGGGCTGCTCTGGGACTATGGTCGAATTTTGGCTTAGATACGCGGAGGGAACCAGCGATGTTCAAAGGCTCCTTTGTCGCCCTCATCACCCCGTTCCGCGATGGCAAGGTCGATGACGAGGCGTTCCAGGCCTTCGTCCAGTGGCAGATCGACCAGGGGACCCATGGCGTCGTTCCCTGCGGGACCACCGGCGAGTCACCGACCCTGAGCCACTCGGAGCACAGGCGCGTGACGGAGCTGTGCCTCGAGGTGGCCAAGGGCAAGGTGCCGGTGATCGCGGGCACCGGCTCCAACTCCACGGAAGAGGCGATCTCGCTCACCCACCATGCCAAGAAGGCCGGCGTCGACGCCGTGCTCTCGGTGACGCCCTATTACAACAAGCCGACCCAGGAGGGGCTGTATCAGCACTTCAAGGCGATCCACGACGCCGTCGACATCCCCATGGTCATATACAACATCCCCGGCCGCAGCGTGGTCGACATGTCGGTGGAGACCATGGCGCGGCTGGCCAAGCTGGCCAACGTCGTCGGCGTCAAGGACGCGACCGGCGACCTCGGCCGGCCGGCCAGGACCCGGCTTGTCATCGGCCCGGATTTCTGCCAGTTGTCCGGCGATGACGCCACCGTCGTTGCGTTTCTGGCCCAGGGCGGGCACGGCTGCATCTCGGTCGCGGCGGACATCGCGCCCAAGCAGTGCGCCCGGCTTCACGAGGCGTGGCAGGCGGGCGATCTGGCCACGGTGTGGGAGATCAGGGACCGGCTCATGCCGCTTCATGACGCCCTGTTCGTCGAAACCAGCCCGGCGCCGGTGAAATACGCGGTGAGCCTCTTGGGACGTTGCTCGCCCGAGGTGCGGCTGCCGTTGTGCGAGGTGTCTGGGAAGACCAAGGAGAAGGTCCGGGCGGCCATGATTTCGGCCGGCTTGTTGTCCGAGGAAAGCGGGCGGCCCGCAGCGGCGTG
>JBHICX010000288.1:0-3467 GCA_046759805.1 Kiloniellales bacterium
GCGGAAGGCGGCGACCTTGGGCTGCTCGGCGGCAGCTTCGGTGGAGACCACGTAGTAGGCGAAGCTGATCGGCAGGCTCAGCGTGAACGGCTTGCAGAGCCGGCCGGCGGCGAGGTCGTCGGCGACGATGGCGCTCGACACCAGGGCCACGCCGTGGCCGGCGACCGCGGCCTGGGCCGCCAAGCTCTCCATGCTGAACCGGGGCCCGCGCGTCACCGCGACGCCCTCCACGCCGGCGGCCAACAGCCACATGCGCCAACCGGGCCAGGTCTCGTCCCGGGTGTCCCAGTGGACGTGCAGCAGCGTGTGGTGGCGCAGGTCGTCGGGCTGGCGCAGGGGCGATGCGCCCTCGCACAATCGCGGATCGCAGACCGGGAACACCTCCTCGGTGAGCAGCTGATCGACCCGCAGACCCGGGTAGCGGCCGGGGCCGTATCGGATCGCCAGGTCGGCCTCGCCGCCGGCGAGGTCGACTAGCCTGTCGGTGGCGTCGATCCGGACGTCGATGTCGGGATGCCCAGCGCGAAAGCGCTCCAGGCGCGGCACCAGCCACCGGGCGGCGAAGCTTGGCCCGACGCTGAGTTTGAGGGTGCCGGTCTCGCATTCGGCGCGGGCCCGCTCAACCGCTTCGGCCAGACGGTCGAAGCCGTCGCGCAGGCCCGGAAGGAACAGCTGTCCGGCGTCGGTCAGCATCAGCGCCCGGTTGAGCCGGCGAAACAGCGGCACCCCGAGATGGTCCTCGAGCGCCTTCACCTGGTGGCTGACGGCGGCGGGGGTGACGTTCAGTTCCGCGGCGGCCCGGCTGACGCTGAGATGCCGGGCGGCGGCCTCGAAGGCGCGCAACGCGTTCAGCGGGGGAAGCTTCCGGGCCATCGAATTAGTTGAGAAATTCTAAACGATCGGCTGAGAAATCGTCGTTTGCAAGCGACACGAATTCACCTTAAGTCACAGGCAGTCCGTCACAGTACGGCATCGCTGTTCGATATAGCAATGCTTGACCGAAAAGACAAGGAGACAACCATGAGCAAGTTCCGTTACTCCTCCGGAGCGACCCAGCCGGCGGTGCATGACCCGGCGCACGCGGTGAACGCGCTGGCCGCATGGCTGGGGGACATTGTGAGCGCCGTGCGCACCTGGCGCGCGCGACGGGCCGCGATCGACGAACTGTCGCGACTCGACGACCGCCTGTTGCGGGACATCGGCATAAATCGCGGCGAGATTCGCGTCGTGGTCGACCGGATGCTGAGCCGACCGCCGGCGCCCGGGCGGCGCCCGGCGCCGGACCTGCGGGTCGTCACCGCCGACGTGGCGAGGCCGGCGGCCGCCCGGCACGACGACCTGGCGAACGCCGCCTGAGCGCTTCCGGCGAGGCGGGCGGCCGCGCTGCGGCCGCCCGTCATCCGGTCATCTTCCTGCCGCGGCCTGCGGTCACCTCGGGCCCGCATGAGCCAGTCGCATGGGCTCGCAAAGGGGCTGGCGCGCGGGCGGCGAATGACCCGATAATCGGCCTCCCATCGCCAACGCCGAACCAGGGAGGACTTTCCCATGCTCGCACCCAAGCTGGGCCGGCGCGCCGTCATGCAGGGCCTGACCGGCGTGCCGCTGGCCGCCATCCTCGCCAACCCGACGCTCGCCCGGGCGGCGGCTGCCGGGCTCGAGGCTCAGTCCATCACTACCCCCGGCGGCACGCAAGTCGCCGCCGTGCTGGCGCTGCCGGCCAAGACCCCGGCGCCGGCGGTGCTGTTGGTCCACGAGTGGTGGGGGCTCAACGACCAGATCAAGGCGATGGCGGCCGAGTTCGCCAAGGCCGGCTTCACCGCGCTGGCGGTGGACCTGTACGGCGGCCAGGTGGCCGAGGATCGCGACGCCGCGCGGAGCTACATGCAGGCGTTGGACCCGAAGGCCGCCACCGAGACCCTGGTCGCCTGGATCGACTGGCTGCGCAGGCACGAGGCCTCGACCGGCCGCATCGGCACCGTCGGCTGGTGCTTCGGCGGAGGCTGGTCGCTCAATGCCTCGATCGCAGCGCCGGTCGATGCCACCGTCATCTACTACGGCCGGGTGACCCGCCAGGCGGACGAGCTTAAGCACCTCAAGGGGCCGGTGCTGGGCCACTTCGCCACCCAGGACAAGTTCATCAACCGGGACATGGTCGGGACCTGGGAGGGCGAGATGAAGAAGGCCGGCAAGGCCTTCCAGAGCCACTGGTACGAAGCCGACCACGCCTTCGCCAACCCCACCGGGGCACGCTACGACGAGGCCGACGCCAAGCTGGCCTGGAGCCGCACGCTGGCCTTCTTCCGCCAACATCTCAGGGGATGAGGTGGTTCACGGATGGGCAGGGTGGTTTTTAACGCCGCTCGTTGCAACAGGGCTTGCATCTACCACGCTTGCGCTGTAGATTGAGAAGAACAAAAGTAGCACATTAGGGTACCACATATCGGGCGCTGAGGTGCGTGATCCCCCGAAGGTCTGTAGACGCATCACTAGGACATCAAGCATGCCGGTGCCTTAATGATAGCGGTAGCCACGCCAACGAGCGGAGACCAGTAGCGCATTGACGATGATCGCAAACGAAGCGGAGCTAATTGGTACGGCCGCCAGTTTGGCTGGTGATTGTAAGGACTGGACGCGGCAAGAGCGGGATCTCTTGCGGGCCGACGTCGCCACAGTTCCCAATGCTAAGGTTTCCTCGCTTCGTAGAATGATCGCTGATGGCGATGATCCGCTTGGTGAAGCGTTCTGTCGAATTCGGTTGCCCACGACACGCCGGGTGGTTGGTGCGACGTACACGCCGATGGACATTGTGACGGCCATGGTGTCCTGGGCCGCCTACGAACATGTCCAGCCAGCGAGAATTGTCGACCCCGGCGCAGGGTCCGGGCGGTTCCTCGCTGCGGCCGCCGAATGTTTTCCGCTTTCCGAGTTGATAGCTGTTGAAACCGATCCGGTTGCATCGCTCTTGCTTCGCGCGAACGCCACTGTGCGCCGATTTGCCGATCGGCTCGTCGTTAAGCTCGCGGATTACCGCTCTGTGCGCCTGCCGAGAATCGAGGGTACGACGCTATTCATTGGCAACCCGCCCTATGTCCGCCACCATGACATCGGTGAGGTGTGGAAGGACTGGTACGCCCGCGCGGCCGAGCGGTGCGGCATAAAGGCCAGCAAGCTCGCCGGGCTACACCTGCACTTCTTCTTCAAGACCATGACGCTCGCGCGCGAAGGCGACTACGGCGCCTTCATCACCGCCGCCGAGTGGCTCGACGTGAATTACGGGCGCGCCCTGCGTCAACTCCTCGCCGACGGGCTCGGCGGCACCGCGCTGCACGTCCTCGACCCGGCTGTCGCCGCCTTCGCGGACGCCGCTACGACGGCCGCGATCACCAGTTTCCGGGTCGGTCGACGACCCAAGAACCTCCGGGTCCGCGCTGTCGAGACCCGCGAGGCCCTCAACGGCCTGACCACCG
>JBHICX010000289.1:0-3464 GCA_046759805.1 Kiloniellales bacterium
GCGGGGGCCGCGACGGAGGAGGCGGTGCCCGAGGAGACGCCCGAGGCGGCCGCGCCCGAGGAGACGGCCCAGGCGGGCGACGCCGAGGACACGCCCGCCAAGGCGTGACGCGCCGCCGGCGGCCGGCCATGCCCCACCGAGCGCAACCTGTCTGTCTGGGCGTGATCGCCGGCGCCCACGGGGCGCGGGGTTTGGTCCGGATCCGGAGTTCGACCCAGAGGCCGTCCGACATCGACGGCTATGGCGAGCTCACCGATGAGGCCGGCGAGCGGCACTTTTCGCTCAAGGTCACCGGCCGGACCAAGGGCGCGCTGGTGGCCCGCATCGACGGGGTACGAGACCATGCCGCCGCCGACAGCCTCAAGGGCACGCGTCTTTACGTGCCGCGGGACAGGCTGCCGGCGCCGGCGGCGGACGAGTACTATTACGCCGATCTCATCGGGCTTGCGGTCGAACTCGCCGACGGCACGTCGCTGGGCACGGTGCGGGGGGTCGACAACTTCGGCGCCGGCGACGTCCTGGACGTGGCGCCGCCGCCGGCCGGCCGGGCCATCGTGGTTCCGTTCACCCGGGCGGCGGTGCCCGTGGTCGACCTCGAATGCGGGCGGATCGTGGTAAACCCGTTGCCGGGGCTGATCGCGGCGGCGGACGACGCGGCCGGCGACCGAGCGGCGGAACGCTGAGGCGCGGCTAGGCAGGTGGGCATGACGGCACCAGGCTTGGGCGAGGGGCCGTGGACGGCCACGGTGCTGACCCTGTTTCCGGAGATGTTCCCGGGTCCGCTGGCGTACTCGCTTGCCGGCAAGGCGCTGGAGGCCGGACAGTGGCGCCTGCAAACGGTGGACATCCGCGAATTTGCGAGCGATAAACACCGCACCGTCGACGACGCCCCGTTCGGCGGCGGCGCCGGCTTGGTGATGCGGGCGGAGGTGGTGGACCGGGCGCTCCGCGCGACCCTGGCCCGGGGCACCGGCGATCGTCCCCGGTTCTACCTCACGCCGCGCGGGCGCCGGCTGACGCAAGGGCTGGTGCGTGAGATTGCGTCCGGTCCGGGGCCGGTCATGTTGTGCGGCCGCTACGAGGGCGTGGATCAGCGGGCGGTCGATGCCTGGCGGCTCGAGGAGGTAAGCCTCGGCGACTTCGTCTTGTCCGGCGGCGAGCCCGCGGCGATCGCCCTCATCGATGCTTGCGTGCGGTTGTTGCCGGGGGTCATGGGCAGCGAGGACTCGCTCGACCAGGAGAGCTTCGAGAACGGATTACTGGAGTATCCCCATTACACCCGGCCGCAGGAATGGCGGGGCCGGACAGTGCCGGAGGTGCTGCTGTCGGGGCACCACGAGCGGATCCGGCGATGGCGGCTTGAACAGGCGGAGCGGGTGACGCGGCAGCGACGGGGCGACCTATGGGCTCGCTATGTCGCGCGATCCGGAAACAAAGGCCGCAAGGCCAAAGAATGAGGGCGTGAGCGATGGACGTAGTCGACGAGCTTGGCCGAAATGAGGTCGAACGGCTGACCGGCGAGCGCCCGGTACCGGACTTCAAGCCGGGTGATACGGTGCGCGTCAACGTCAAGGTCGTCGAGGGCAGCCGCGAGCGCGTGCAGGCCTTCGAGGGGGTATGCATCGCCTGCAAGAAGGCGGGGATCAACGCCTCGTTCACGGTGCGCAAGATCTCCTACGGCGAGGGCTTGGAGCGCGTGTTCCCCATGTACTCGCCGCGCATCGAGTCGATCCAGGTGATGCGCCGCGGCGACGTGCGCCGGGCCAAGCTCTACTATCTGCGCGGCCGCACCGGCAAGCGCGCCCGGATCCGGGAGCGGACCACCTACGGCCAGGCCAGGCAGGCCGCCGCGCCCGAGCCGGCCGAGATGGAGGAAGCGGGCGAGGAAGGCTGAGCGGCCGTCATACGCGGCCGCGTCGGCGCCGGCACGGGGAGGAGTGCCCGCCATGTCGAAACCGCGGACCCTGTTCGACAAGATCTGGGACAGCCACGTCGTCCACCGGCAGGAGGACGGCACCTGTGTGCTTTATATCGACCGCCACCTGGTGCACGAGGTGACCAGTCCCCAGGCCTTCGAGGGGCTGCGCCAGGCCGGGCGCCGGGTGCGCCGGCCTGAGGCGGCGCTGGCCGTGGCCGACCACAACGTGCCGACCACGGACCGCGCCCAAGGCATCGACGATCCGGAGTCGCGCCTGCAGGTCGACACGCTCAGGCGCAACTGCGCCGAGTTCGGCATCGAGCTGTTCGACATGGCCGACGTCCGCCAGGGGATCGTCCACATCATCGGTCCCGAGCAGGGCATGACCCAGCCCGGCATGACCATCGTCTGCGGCGACAGCCACACCGCCACCCACGGCGCCTTCGGCGCGCTGGCCCTCGGCATCGGCACCTCGGAGGTCGAGCACGTGCTGGCCACCCAGACCTTGCTGCAGAAGCCGGCCAAGAACCTGCGTGTCACGGTGGACGGCGCGCTGCCACTGGGGGTCACGGCGAAGGACATGATCCTGGCCATCATCGGCCAGATCGGCACCGCCGGCGGCACCGGGCATGTGATCGAGTATGCCGGCCAGACGATTCGGGACTTGTCGATGGAAGGCCGCATGACGGTGTGCAACATGTCGATCGAGGCCGGCGCCCGCGCCGGGCTGATCGCCCCCGACGACACCACCTTCGCCTATCTCCAGGGCCGGCCGAAGGCGCCCAAGGGGGCTGCCTGGGAGCAGGCAGTGGCCTACTGGCGGACCCTGCCCTCGGATGAGGGTGCCAGCTACGACACCGAGGTCAGCCTCGACGCCGCCCATATTCCGCCGCAGGTGACCTGGGGCACCAGCCCGCAGGACGTGGTGGCGATCACCGGCGCGGTGCCGGACCCGGCGGCGGAGGCCGACGAGGGCCGGCGCCGCGCCATGCAGCGGTCGCTGGACTACATGGGGCTCACTCCGGGCACCCGCCTGGCCGAGGTCGCCGTCGACAAGGTGTTCATCGGCTCCTGCACCAACGCCCGCATCGAGGACCTGCGTGCCGTGGCCGGGCTGGTCAAGGGCCGCAGCGTGGCCGCGGGCGTGCACGCCATGATCGTGCCGGGCTCCGGCCTGGTGCGCCACCAGGCGGAGAGCGAGGGCCTGGACCGAATCTTCGTCGAGGCCGGCTTCGACTGGCGTGAGGCCGGCTGCTCGATGTGCCTGGCGATGAATGCCGACCGGCTGGAGCCCGGCGAGCGCTGCGCCTCGACCTCGAACCGCAACTTCGAGGGCCGTCAGGGACGCGGCGGACGCACCCATCTGGTGAGCCCGGTCATGGCCGCCGCCGCCGCCGTCATGGGCCGGCTCACCGACGTGCGCGAGCTCGTCTGACCGCCGGCGCCACGCCACGGCAGCAGGAATGGCGGACGCCAACCCCATCGACACCCTGCGGCCGACCGAGGATGTGTCGCTGGCCACCGCCGCCTATGGCGGTTTCTGGCG
>JBHICX010000290.1:0-3456 GCA_046759805.1 Kiloniellales bacterium
CCGCCGGAACACCCCGCCCGGCGGTCGGGTGCAGCGGTCGACGGCAGGTCTCCTGGCTCGCGGATCGTCGTCCGGCGCCCTTGCCTTCCCGGATCGCCCAGTGGCTCGATCAGGCGCGGACTTACCGCCTACAGTTGCGGGGGCAGCCCCGGCATTGGCCGTCGCCGACGACCGCACCGGGTTCCCTTTCACTCCCCCTAAGGGGAACCGTCCGCGGCGACGATAGACCTGGCATGAAGGGGCTGTCAATCACCGCCGCAAAGCCGCCACATTGGCGCACGAATTGGGCCATAATTGCCTGCCCTTGATATGGACTTCGCGCCTCAGGGGTCCTACATGCATAGCCGTGCCGGTCGTGCGGCGCGGCCGGATTATGAGGAGGAGGGCGCGCCGTTGCGTCAAACCATCGCCCTGGTCGACGACGACCGCAACATCCTGGCTTCGGTGTCGATGGCGCTGGAAGCCGAGGGATTCGCCGTGCGCACCTATACCGACGGCGAGGACGCCTTACGCGGGATCACCGCCCAACCGGTGGCCCTGGCCGTGCTGGACATCAAGATGCCGCGCATGGACGGCATGGAGCTGTTGGGCAAGCTCAGGCGCAACTCGAACCTGCCGGTGATCTTCCTCACTTCCAAGGACGACGAGATCGACGAGCTCCTGGGGCTGCGCATGGGCGCCGACGACTACATCAGGAAGCCGTTCTCCCAACGACTGTTGATCGAGCGCATCCGGGCGCTGTTGCGGCGCAGCGAATTGGGCGATGCCAGCGCTGGTCCGGACTCGGTCATCGTGCGCGGCGAACTGGTGCTCGATCCGAGCCGGCATTTGTGCACCTGGAAGGGCGAACCGGTGGCGTTGACCGTGACCGAGTTCCTGATCTTGAAGGCACTAGCCACCCGGCCGGGCCACGTGAAAAGCCGCGACCAGCTGATGGACGCGGCCTATGGCGAGCACATCTACGTGGACGACCGCACCATCGACAGCCACATCAAGCGCCTGCGCCGGAAATTCAAGGCGGTCGAGGAGGATTTCAAGCAGATCGAAACCCTGTACGGCGTCGGCTACCGTTATCGTGATCGATGACTCCGGGAGGTGTGGGTCAGGCGAGCACCGGCTTAGCGACGAAGAGGGATCGGGATGGCGGTTGATGTCGAGCCGCCCCTTGCACGGCGGCAAGCGAGCGAGCCGAAGGCTGATCCGGGCCGGCGCGTGGCGGCACCGTCCCGGCGCCGGCGTCGGCTGTCCGGACTGGTCCTGCCGATCCTCGCCGTCAACCTGAGCGCGGTGTTCATTCTCGGCGTCGGCCTGTTCTACCTCGACGACTACGAGAAGGGTCTGGTGGTGGCGGACATCGAGGGGATGCGCGCCCAAGGCCAGATCGTGGCGGCGGCGCTGGGTGAGATCGCCGTAGACAAGGACTCCGGAGACCAGCAGCGGTTCGACGCCCAGTCGACCCGCCGATTGATCCGCCGCCTGGTAGACCCGACGCGGGCGCGGGCGCGGCTGTTCTCGGTGGACGGCGATCTGATCGCCGACAGCCGGATGCTGAGCGGCCCCGGCGGCGTGGTGCAGATGAGGGAGTTGGCGCCGCCGCGCTCCGGCAGCATCTTCCACCAGACCGTGTTCGCCGTCTACGACTGGTTGATCGGGTTGCTGCCGCGGCGCCAGCGCCTGCCACGCTACTTCGAGGCGGCCACCCAGCGCGCCGACGACTACCAGGAGGTGCGCCGCGCGCTGGCCGGGGAGTCCAAGGGCATCGTGCGGGCCGACGACGGCGGCGGGCTGATCATCTCGGTCGCCGTCCCGGTGCAGCGCTACCGCCGGGTGCTGGGCGCCCTCATGCTGTCGCATAGCGGCGCCGAGGTCGAACGCGCCGCCCGCAGCGTGCGTTTCGACATCCTCAAGGTGTTCGGCGTGGTGCTGGCAATCACGGTCTTGGCGTCGCTGTATCTCGCCGGCACCATTGCGCGGCCGGTGCGCCGGCTCGCGGTCGCCGCCGACCGGGTGCGCCGCGGCCACGGTCGCCTGAAACCGTTGATCCCCGACTTCTCCAAGCGCGGCGACGAGATCGGCGATCTGTCGGCGGCGCTGCGTGACATGACCCAGGCCTTGGAGAGTCGCATGGACGCGATCGAGCGGTTCGCCGCCGACGTCGCCCATGAGCTCAAGAATCCGTTGAGTTCGATGCAGAGCGCCGTCGAGACCGTGGCCCGCATCGACGATCCGGAGCAGAAGCGCCGGATGCTGGCGATCCTCCAGGACGACATCCAGCGCCTGGACCGACTGATCAGCGACATCTCCGACGCCTCCCGCCTCGACACCGAGCTGTCGCGGGCCGAAAGCGTGCCGGTCGACATCGGCCACATGCTGGCGGCGCTGGTCGAGGTGGAGCAGGCCACCTCGGCGGCGGACGCGCCGCGTCTCAGGCTCGACATCGAGAACCATCAGCGACTCGAGGTGATGGGCGTCGAGGGGCGGCTGGTGCAGGTGTTCCGCAACCTCATAAACAACGCCATCACCTTCAGCCCGCCCGGTGGGACGATCACCCTCAAGGCCGGGCGCGACGGGCGCTACGTCACGGTGGCGGTCGAGGACGAGGGGCCAGGCGTGCCCGAGGACAAGCGCGAGACCATCTTCGACCGCTTCTACTCGGAACGCCCGGCGGAAGAGAAGTTCGGCACCCATTCCGGCCTCGGCCTCAGCATCTCGAAGCAGATCGTCGACGCCCACGACGGCGACATCAGCGCCGAGAACCGGTGCGACGAAACCGGCCGGGTCATCGGCGCCCGGTTGGTGGTCCGCCTGCCGGCGGATTAGGGCGGTCCGCGGCGGCGCCGGTCACGATGCTGGTGCACGGCACCTGCGTGGCGCTCGACGGGGTCGGGGTGCTGTTGCGCGGGCCGTCGGGCAGCGGCAAGTCCGACCTGGCGCTGCGCCTCATCGACCGCGGGGCGGCGCTGATCGCCGACGATCAGACGCGGCTCGAGGTCGGGGGCGGGCGGCTCATTGCCAGCGCCCCCGAGCCCATCGGCGGACGCCTCGAGGTGCGCGGCCTGGGGCTGGTTCCGGTGGCATCGGTGGCCACCGCACCCCTGGGCCTGGTGGTCGATCTGGTCGAGCGCCAGGCGGTGGAACGACTGCCGGATCCGGCCGAGGTGAGCTTCCTCGATCACAGCGTCCCGCTGCTGCGACTTTGGCCGTTCGCCGGCTCGGCCGCGGCACAGGTTCGCCTTGCCGTCGGCGCGCGTTGTCGCGGTATAATCGCGCCACCATGACCGACCAGGCCAGGGCCGGAAAATCCGGGTCGCGCGGTAAGCGGGCCGGGCGACCCAAACCGGCCGGGCGCACCCGGGTCACCTTGATCACCGGCATGTCCGGCGCCGGCCACTCCTCGGCGCTCAAGGCCTTCGAGGACCTCGGCTACGAGGCGGTCGACAACCTGCCGCTGAGCCT
>JBHICX010000291.1:0-3455 GCA_046759805.1 Kiloniellales bacterium
GTGGCGGCGCCAGTGGGTTCGCTGCGGCCGCAGGCCACAACCACATTGGTCGGGCTCGCTGGCGCGCCGGTGGCGCCGCAAGCGGCGGTGCGCAGCGATCAGGTGGGCACGATCCTGTTCGACCACGGCTCGACCCGCCTACTCAAGCAGGACAAGCGGCTGTTGACGCAGATCGCCGAGCTGCACCGCCAGCGCAGCGGGATCGTGCGGGTGGTCGGGCATGCCTCGAGCCGGACCCGCGAGGCCAACCCGGTGCGTCACCAGATGATCAACTTCGAGATCTCGCTGAAACGGGCTAACACCGTGGCCGCCGAGCTGCGCCGCCTGGGTGTGCCGGCGGAGGCCATCGTGGTCGAGGCCAAGTCGAACAGCGAGCCGAAGTTCCACGAGTGGATGCCCTCGGGCGAGGCCGGCAACCGCCGGGCCGACATCTTCATCGACTACTGATTTGCCCAAACCCGGCATCCGCCAGCCGCTGCGGCGCACCGAAGACCTGCGTTTTCTCACCGGCGCCGGCCGCTTTATCGCCGACATCGAGCTCGAGGGCATGGCGCATGGCCTGGTGTTGCGCTCGCCCCATGCCCACGCCCGAATTAACGCGATAGACAGCGAGGCAGCGGCGCGGCTGCCGGGCGTGCTGGCAGTGTTCACCGGCGCCGACTGGCAGGCCGAGGGCCTTGGCGATTTGCCCACTCGGACCCCCGCCAAGCACCCGGACGGCGCGCCGGTTCGGCCGCCGCCGCGCCCCGGGCTGGTCCGCGACCGGGTGCGCTTCGTCGGCGACGCCGTGGCCTTCATCGTCGCCGAGACCATGGCGGCGGCGCAGGACGCGGCCGAGTTGATCGAGGTGGACTACGAGCCGCTGCCCGCCGTGACCGACGCCAGGAAGGCGCTGGAAGAGGGGACGCCGCTGGTCTGGGACCACGTGCCGGGCAATTTGTGCCTCGATTTCGAGGCCGGCGACGAGGCCGCCGTGGAGGCGGCGTTCGGGCGCGCCCATCGGGTGGTGTCGCTCGATGTGGACAACAACCGGGTGACCACGGTGCCCATGGAAACCCGCGGCGCCATCGGCCGCTACGACCGTGACCGCGACCATTTCACGCTCATCACCGGGGCACAGAACGTCCACGTCATCCGCGACCAGATCGCCGAGCACGTCCTGCATGTGCCGCGCCACAAGGTCCGGCATCTCGCCCATGACGTCGGCGGCGGGTTCGGCGCCAAGAACGCGCTCTATCCGGAATACGCGCTGGTCCTGATGGCGGCGCGTCGGCTGGGCCGTCCGGTCGGATGGATCGACGAGCGAAGCGACAGCTTCCTGTCCGACAGCCACGGCCGCGATCAGTCGAGCCGCGTCGAGCTGGCGCTGGACGCGGATGGCCGTTTCCTCGGGCTCAAGGTCCGCTCGGTGGGCAACGTCGGCGCCTACGTCTCGTCGATCGGGCCGTTCACGCCGACCGGCGGCACCGCCCGGACCCAGGGCGGGGTGTACCGAATTCCGGCGCTCTACTTTCGCGCCAAGGCGGCGTTCACCAACACCGGGCCGGTCGAACCCTATCGCGGCGCCGGGCGGCCCGAGGCGACCTATCAGATCGAGCGGGTGATCGACGTGGCAGCACGTGAGCTTGGCGTCGACCCGGTGGACTTGCGTCGGCGCAACCTGATCCGCGCGCAAGACCTGCCCTATCGCACCGGGATCGGCCTGCAGATCGACAGCGGCGCCTTCGAAACGGTGTTGGACCGTACCCTCAAGCTCGCCGACTGGAACGGGTTTGCCGCCCGCGCCGCCGCGGCCCGGGCGCGCGGTCGGCGGCGCGGCATCAGCGCAGCACCCTATCTGGGGCTGTCCGGCGGCAGGCGAGAGGAATGCGCGGCCCTCTCCTTTGACGCCGACGGCACCATCACACTCGCCGTCGGCGCCGAGTCGGCCGGCACCGGGCACGAGACCGTGTTTCCGCAGATCTTGGCCGACCGTCTCGGCGTCCCGGTCGAGCGCATCCGCCACCGCCAGGCGGACACCGACCTGACCCCGACGGGGAGCGGTCACGGCGGCTCCCACGGGCTGGAGGTGGCCGGCTCGACGATCCTCATTGCCGCCGACGGGGTGATCGAAAAGGCCAAGCCGATCGCCGGCTATCTGCTGGAGGCCGCCCCGGCCGATATTGCCTTCGCCGACGGTCGCTTTACCATCGTCGGCACCGACCGTTCGGTCACCATGACCGAGGTGATCGCCGCCGTGGTCGAGCGCATGCCTTCGGCGGCGGGCGCGGCCTCGGACCTCGACACCGAGGCGACCGAAACCGTCCAAGACCCGAGCCTGCCGAACGGCTGTCACGTCGCGGAGGTGGAGGTCGATCCGGAGACCGGCCAGGTCGCGCTGGTCGCCCACGCCGTGGTTCACGACCTCGGCCCGCTCATCAATCCGGTAATCGTCGACGGCCAGGTCATGGGCGCCACCGCCCAGGGCATCGGCCAGGCGCTCCTGGAGCAGGTGGTCTACGAGGAGGAAAGCGGCCAGCCGCTTACCGGCTCGTTGATGGACTACACGCTGCCGCGCGCCTATGACCTGCCGAATTTCCGTACCGGCTATTACGAGGACGCGCCGACGGCCCGGAATCCGTTGGGGGTCAAGGGCGTCGGCGAGGCCGGCTGCGGCGGCGCCCCGCCGGCGATCGTGAACGCCGTGATCGACGCGCTCGCGGACCTCGGCGTGCGTCACATCGCTGTACGCGAACACCACCCGATCGAGCGCCGAAATGCGGCTGGGCCTCCGCCTGAGCCGGACCAGGCGCTGCTCAACCCAGCGTTCAGGATCTTTTGAATCCAATAGGCCAAACTCGGTAAGAAGCAGGGCAAGCAGTACCCGGTCTGATCGTCTTCGCCCTCGCGCCTGCTTGACATGCCAGTCCAGAATTTCCAGGCATGTGTAGATGTCCTTGCTGGTCGCGTGCGACGATTTGGTCTCCAGTTTGGTTGCTACCGCTTCGAAGGGACTCTCGTCAAGATGAGCAAATGATTTGAGGAGGTTCCTGCCCGCCTGGAGGACCTCGGCGGCGGCCTTCCATTCGGGCCTTTCCCGCAGCAGCGCTCCCCACCAACCGCCGTCGCTTACAAGGTAATCAATACACTTCACAAGGCGATCGCGTTCCTTCGTCTGCCCGACCAGACGGATGCGCCGGAACTTGTAGTTTGTCAGCACGAACAGCGCAAAGTTTACGTCTCCACCGACCTTTCGCAATTCATCCAGCCCCAGGCGGACCCCATTGACGGCTTGAAAAAACTCCTGTGCCCACCTTGGGTTTACCCGCTTCAAAGATTCTCCGAGATCGCGCTCGAATCCCGACATTTCCCCCCCAGGAAAAACTACTGAAGTGTCGTTTTCCTCATTTTCCAGGAAATCTACCATGCAGGCAAGATGACAAGCCCAAGGGCATTGGTCGAGGTCAAACGCGTGT
>JBHICX010000292.1:0-3437 GCA_046759805.1 Kiloniellales bacterium
CCGGCCTCAGCAACGCCATGATCGGCGTCGTCGAGGCGATCTCGGGCGGCAACGTTTACATTCTCTTGGGGCTCACCGCCGTCCTGTGTCTGATCCTGGGAATGGGCCTGCCGACCACGGCGAATTACATCGTCGTCGCATCGCTGATGGCCGGCGTGGTGGTCGAGCTCGGCGGCGCCGCCGGGCTCGTCCTGCCGCTCATCGCCGTCCACCTGTTCGTCTTCTACTTCGGCATCCTTGCGGACGATACGCCCCCTGTCTGCCTGGCGGCATTCGCGGCCTCGGCCATATCACGGGCCGACCCCATCAGGACAGGGGTGCAGGGATTCACTTACGACATCCGAACGGCGATCCTGCCGTTCGTCTTCATCTTCAACCCGGAATTATTGTTGATCGGCGTCGAGAGCCTCTGGCACGGCTTGCTTGTGTTCTCGATGTCGCTGCTTGCCATCCTCGGCTTCGCCTCGCTGACCCAAGGCTGGATGGTCGTCAAGGTCAAGCTGCACGAGGCGCTGTTGCTCATCGTCGTCATCGTGGCCCTGTTCAGACCCGGCTTCGTCATGGACCAGTTCTACCCCCGGTTCGCGGCCCTCGATCTCGACCGGTTCGTTGTCGGCGAGGTCACGGCCGAGCGCGGCTACACCGTGCGCTTCCACGTCGTGCGCTCGACCGACTACGGCGACCGCTTCAAGCTGTACCGGGTGGCGACGCCCGACATGGCCGCGGCCGGCCCCGACGTGCTCTACGGGGTCACCCTGGAACCCCTCGGTGACGGCAGCTACGAGGTCGTCGATCTGGCGTTTAATGGGCTCGCCGAGCAGGCCGGATTGGAATTGTTTGATCGGGTGACCACGGTGGATGTCGAGCAGGTGGGACAGCCGCCGAAGCAGCTCATTTACCCGTTCGGGCTGGCGCTGCTCGGGGTGGTCGTCCTGTCGCAGTTGCTCCGCCGTCGCCGGGCGCAGGCGGCGGAGGTCTCGGCGCCGGCCGAGACCGGCTGAGGAAGGGCCGATGTTCAAGGAAATCCTGCTGACCGTGGACCTCAACGACGAGGCCTCTTGGAGCAAGGCGCTGCCCACCGCGGTTCAGTTCTGCCGGGCCTTCGACGCCCGCCTGCACGTGATCACCGTGGTGCCCGACTTCGGCATGACCATCGTCGCCCAGTACTTCCCGGAAGGCTACGAGAAGCAGATGTTGCAGGAGGCCGATAAGAAACTCGGCGAGTTCGTCGACCATCATGTGCCGGATGACGTTTCGGCAAGGCACATCGTCGGCCACGGCACCATCTACGAAGAGGTGCTCCGGGCGGCTAAGGAACTGAACGTCGATCTCATCATCATGGCCTCGCACCGGCCGGAGCTCCGCGACTACCTGATCGGCCCCAACGCCGCCCGGGTGATGCGCCATGCCACCGCCTCGGTGCTGGTGGTGCGCGACTGAGCGCCGGGAGCAAACGAAGACCGCCGTCTTGCCCGATCGGGACGGCGGTCCCGTTAACGGTAGAACTCCAAATTACTGAGCGTTTTCCTTGAGATAGGCGATCAGATTCTCGATGTCGGCATCCTTCTTGAGCCCTGGGAACGCCATCTTGGTTTTCGCTTTGTCCTTGCCGATGTAGGACCCGACGAAGTACTTCAAGCCCTTCTTTCCACCCTTCTTTATGTAGGTCCGAAGCGTCTTCTCGTCCCACACGAGGCCGGCCTCGCCCGCAGCCTTCATGTCACCGGAATACTTGTAGCCCTCGGCCGTCCCTGCCTGGCGACCGAAAATGCCCTGCAGCGTCGGGCCGACCCTGTGCTTGCCGTCCAGCGTGTGGCAAGCCTTGCACTTCTTGAAAACCTTCGCCCCCGCCGCCGCATCCCCTTCGGCGATGGCCTGACCGGCGGACAAGACCAAGGCGGCGAGCACGCCGACCAGTAAAGGTTTCGCTTGCCTCATGGTTGAACTCTCCTCTCGGGCCTTCCCGGGAACCGGTTGCCCGCATTATCGGAAAGGTGCCGCCGGAACGCAATCCACCACCGGGCCACATTATTCTGGCTCGGTTCCACCTGGTCGCAAATCGCCTAGCGCTTGGGCTGCAGCCACACCATGGCCCGCTCGGCCTCGGCCAGCCGATTGGCCAGGAAGCGTCGGGTGCGGCTGCCGCCGGGCGAGTCGTCCCGCACCCACACCGCGAGGGTGGCGACGAACAGGGCGGTGATGCCGATCTCCTCCAACCGTTTCTGCATTCCGCCGGCATCCAGCCGGGCGGCCTCGCGGATCCACTGCACCGTGCGCGAGACCCAGAACACCAGGGCCAGGTTATGGTGCGGATGGCCGGGGTAGAGCTTCTCCGCCAGCATCTCGCCGGTCACCCGGCGATGCGGTGCCAGGGCGTCGAGCCAGCGGCAGATGACCAGAAACAGCCGCTCGCGCGTCGGCAACTCCTCGAAGCCCGGCTCCGGAAGGGCCAGCATGGCCGCATCGGCGCGCGCCAGCCAGGCATCCGCCACTGCGTCCTTGTCGCGGAAATGCCGGCGCAGCTCGCTCAAGGGCATGTCGAACCGCTCCGCCACCTCGCGCAGGCGCACGCCGGCCCAGCCTCGCTCCTCGGCCAGGACCAAGGCGGCGTCGACGATGCGCGCCGGGCGCGGTGGCGCACGCCTGCGATCTCGGGTCATGCCGTCGCCCTCCCCGCCGGCGCGAAACGCGTCGCCGACCGGTGTCGGTTCCCGGGACCATCGATCAGGGTATACTCGTACGGCCGTTTCGTCACGGAATCCGGGCGGCTTCGGCAAACGGCGCATGGCACGGAGGCGCACATGGCACAGGAGCATGGCTTTCGGGTCAAGACCATCTGGACCGGGGCGGCCGAGGGGCCGACCATAGACTACCGGTCGTACTCCCGCGAACACGTGGTGGAAATCGACGGCAAGCCGCCGCTCAGGGGATCGTCCGGCCCGGCGTTTCGCGGCGATGCCGGGCTACACAACCCGGAGGACCTTCTGCTGGCGGCGCTGTCGGCCTGCCATCTCCTGAGCTATCTGGCGCTGTGCGCGCGCGCCGGGGTTCGTGTGGTCGCCTACGAGGACGCCGCCACCGGCACCATGAAGCTGGCGGAGGGCAAGATGCGGTTCACCGAGGTGACGCTCAACCCCAGGGTCCTGATCGAGGCCGGCGACGATAAGGCCAATGCGCGGGCGCTGCACGACGAGGCCCATGAACTGTGTTTCATCGCCAACTCGGTGAACTTCCCGGTGCGCCATGCGGCGACCGTCACCGAGGCCGGCGGCGGTGGCGGTTGATCAGGGCTGCTGCCTAGGCCTCGAGCTTCCGCACCATCGACTCGATGGCTTCCTGCGCACCAACGATCGCCCGGTCTCACCTAGGGGGCTCGCGGGCCTAGGGGCGTTCCTTGTTGCCGGGGTCGTTCCAGAAATGTCTTTCCGCGTCCGACA
>JBHICX010000293.1:0-3402 GCA_046759805.1 Kiloniellales bacterium
GAGGGCGCGCGCCGCGTGGCCACCGCTCAACACGCCTAAGCCGATAATCGCCGCCGCGCGGGCGCGCGCGGCGACGACGATGGGCACCAGCGCCAAGCCCGCGGCGCCGACAACACCGAGGAAGATAATGCCCGCGGTGCGGGTGTGATGGGTCGCCGGCAGATCGGTGGCCGACCACTCGATCAACAGCACGTCCTGGTTCCCGCGCAGGGCGCTTATGTCGTCGCGCCGCCCCTGGATCAGCAGCACGTCGCCGGCCTCGAGCCGGATCAAGGTGACTCGCGAGTGGATCATGCGCGCGCGCCGCTCGATGCCCAGCACGATGCATTGGTGCTTGTAGCGAAAACCGATCTGCTCCAGGGTCTGGCCGATCATCGACGAGGTCGGGGTCACCATGACCTCGGCCAACACTTGCGCGCCCTTGCGCCAAGGTGCCTCGGCCTCCTCGTCAGCTTCCTGCTTTTGGTCGGTCGATAGCACCGGATGCAGGACCAAGGGGTCGTCGCGCGCCGCCTCGGTGAGCGCCTGGCGGGTGGCGGCGACCACCAGCGTGTCGCCGGGCTTGAGCTCGATGTCCTCGAACGGCGGGAACACCGCGTGCTCGCCGCGCTGGAACATGCGCACGGTGATGTCCTTGAGGGCCGGGAAGAAGCCAGCGACCGGACTGAGCCCGGCCAGTTTGGACTCGTTGGAGACCGTGATCTGAGCGATGAACTGCTTGCCGCCCAGATCCAGTGCGCGCTCCATGCCGCCGCGCTCGGGCAACAGCCGGGGTGCGGCCAGAAACAGGTAGGCGAACCCTATCACCCCCAGGACCAGCCCCGGCACGGTGAACTCAAAGAATCCGAACGGCCGTTCGCCGAGCTCGACCAGGGTGCCGGAAACCAGCAAGTTGGTGCTGGAGCCGATGAGCGTCAGGCTACCTCCCAGCATGGCCGCGAAGCTGAGTGACATCATCAGCGCCGACGGCGTGCGCCCCATCTCCCGGGCCAAGAGCTGCATGATCGGAATGAAGATCACCACCACCGGGATGTTGTTCATGACCGCGCTGATCATGGCCACGACCAACAGCACGATGGCGTTGGACAGGCCCCAATGGCCGCGGCCGAGCCGCATCAGGACTCCGGCCGCCTGGTCCAGCGCCCCGGTGCGCACCAGCCCCTCGCCGACCACCAACAGCGCGACGATGGTAATCAGGGCCGGGTTGGCGAAGCCTTCGAGCAGCCGCGGCGCGTCCAGCAGGTTGCGGCCGGCCGCGTCGGTGACCGGGGCCAGGTAGAACAACACCAGGAGCGCGCAGATGACCGCGAGCGAGGTGAGCTCCATCGGCACCCGCTCGATCATGTAGAAGAACAGGGCCGCGAAGATGAGCGCGAACGTCGCCCACATCTGCACCGACGGGTCAATCACCACCTTCTGCTCCCCCACGCTCCCCGTGCACGCCCGTCGGGTCCGGTGCAGGCTGGGCCGGACCGGTCCCGGCGCCCCACAGCACACAGGAAACCGCAGACCATGTCCATCCTGCTGTACGAGCTGGTCGGTCGCGACGATCGCCGCTTCAGCCCCCATTGCTGGCGCAGCCGCATGGCGCTGGCCCATAAGGGCCTCGACGCCGAGCGCGTGGCGGTGAAGTTGACCGATAAGGACAAGATCGCGTTCTCGGGCCAGAAGCTGGTGCCGATGCTCACCGACGGCGACCGCACGGTGGCCGACAGCTGGGCCATCGCGTGCTACCTGGAGGACACCTACCCAGACCGGCCGTCGCTGTTCGGCCGGCGGCGGACGAACGAAGGGGCGCGGAAGGTCATCACCTTCTCGTCGTTCTGGTTGTAGGTGTCGTAGCGAAACACCAATACGCCGCGCTCGGGCTGGGAGGTCGACGGCCGCGCCTCCTCCACCTGGATCACCGCCCGGATGGTGTCGCCGGCGTAGACCGGCTTGAGCCAGCGCATCTCGTCGATGCCAGGGCTGCCCAGGCCCGAGCCCTCGAACCAGCCGCGCTGGAAGAACAGCCGGAAGCTCAGCACCAGGGTCTGGAAGCCGCTGGCGATCAGCCGGCCATACGGCCCCGCCGCGGCCGCGCCTTGGTCCATGTGGATTGACTGCGGGTCGTAGCGCAAAGCGAAGTCGATGATCTCGGACCGGGTCAGGGTGATGCCGGGCGTCTCGAATCGATCGCCCACCTGGTAGTCCTCGAAATAGCGGGTGACATCCCCCAACCGTTCAGGCCCTCACCCCGCCACCGCCTCGGCGATGGCCCGGCCCAGCGCCGCGGTGGTGCCGTTGCCGCCCAGGTCCGGGGTGCGCGGGCCGCCGCCGTCGAGCACCGCCTCGATCGCCGCCTCGATGGCCCGCGCCGCTTGCCCATGGCCGAGATGGTCGAGCATCATGGCGCCGGCCCAGATCTGGCCGATCGGGTTGGCCACGCCGCGGCCGGCGATGTCCGGGGCCGAGCCGTGCACCGGCTCGAACATCGACGGGAACTCGCGCTCCGGGTTGAGGTTGGCCGACGGCGCCACGGCGATGGTGCCGGTGACCCCGGGCCCCAGGTCGGACAGGATGTCGCCGAACAGGTTGGACCCCACCACCACGTCGAACCAGTCCGGATGCAGCACGAAATGCGCGGTCAGGATATCGATGTGGTACTGGTCGGTCTCGACCTCCGGGTAGTCGGCGGCGAGGATGCGGAAACGCTCGTCCCAATACGGCATGGTGTGGATGATGCCGTTCGACTTGGTGGCCGAGGTGAGGTGCTTAGCCGGCCGTCCCTGGGCCAGCTCGAAGGCGTAACGCAGGATGCGGTCGACGCCGGCGCGGGTGAACACGGTCTGTTGGATCGCCATCTCCTGATCGGTGCCCTCGTACAGCCGGCCGCCGATATCCGAGTACTCGCCCTCGTTGTTCTCGCGTACCACATAGAAGTCGATGTCGCCGGCCTTACGCCCGCGCACCGGCGGGGTGATGCCCTTCAACAGGCGCACCGGGCGCAGGTTCACGTATTGGCAGAACCGGCGACGGATCGGGATCAGCAGACCCCACAGCGAGACGTGGTCCGGCACGCCGGGGAAGCCCACCGCGCCGAGGAAGATCGCGTCGTGCGTGCGCAACCGGTCGATGCCGTCCGCCGGCATCATCCGGCCGGTCTCTTTATAGGTCTCGCAGGACCAGTCGAATTCCCGCCAGTCGAAGCCGATGCCGAAACGCGACCCCGCGGCCTCGAGGACGCGGATACCCTCCGGCACCACCTCCTTGCCGATGCCGTCGCCCGGGATGACGGCGATCTTGAGCCGGCTCATGACCCTTCCCCCGCCATGGTGCCGCCAACCTACCGCATTATCCAATTCCGTGAAATCGTCCCGGCCCACGCCCCACCCGGCCACCCACAGGAGTGTCGGCTCAGGG
>JBHICX010000294.1:0-3401 GCA_046759805.1 Kiloniellales bacterium
GGGGTCGTGGGCCAGCGCCGACATCGGCAGACCGACCAGCTCCGACACCCTGAGACCGGCGGCGTACAGGACCTCGATGAGCGCCACCAGGCGTGGCCGGTCCGGTGTGTCGCGCCTCCTGGCGGCGGCCAACAGCGCGTCCACCTCGCCTTCGCTCAGCACCTTGGGCAGCGTCCGGCCGCGGCGCGGACTGTCGATCACAGCCGTCGGGTCGTCGTCGCGCAGCCCGTCGGTCAACAGATAGCGATAGAACTGGCGCAGGGCCGACAGCCTGCGGGCCGCGGTGACCGGCTTCACGCCGGCGGCGGCCAGGGTCCCCAGATAGCCGCGAATCTGGTCGCTGGTGGCGCCCTCGAGGGCGCTGCCGCGGCGCCCCAGATAGGCGGCGAAATGCCGTAGGTCGGCGCCATAGGAGTGCAGCGTATTGGCGGCCGCGCCGCGCTCGGCCGCCATCATCTCCAGAAAACCCTCCAGGCGCCGCTCGTCGATGGCGCCCGGCGGCGTCGGAGCGGGACCTCGTGGCGACGCGCCCCTGGGCACTGGCACTAGATTCCGTTGGCGACCGCTGCCTCGAGCGCGAACGCCCGGGCCTCGGGCTCAAACCCGACCAGCCGCAGGCTAATGATGACGTGGTGCAGCACCACCGGACTTACGATCGCCAGGCCGCTGTCGCCGATGCTGAGCAGGCTGAACAGGAGGGTCTCGCCGCGCAGCTTGCGTTCGGCCGCGCCGCGCAACCCGAACCACACCCAAGGCGGCGGCATCAGTTCGTGGCGGCCAGGTACACCCTGATAGAGCGCCTCCCAGTCGCCGCCGATGATCGGCTCGCTCAAGGCGTCGAGCAGGGTCAACAGCGCCCCCACCTTGGCCACCTTTGCCGGGGCCCCGCCATCGGCCAGCGTGGCCTCCCGCCAGGCCTCCAAGAACGAGGCCTCCCACGGCAAGCTGGCGTCGCCGTCGGCGATCCGGGCCAGCGGCCAAAGCTTGGTGAGTTCTGTGCGCGCCGCCGGGTCGGTCGCCGCCTCACGCCGCAGCAAATCGAGCCAGGGGCGGGCCTCGGTAGCGAGCCCGGCGGCGTAAAGGCTGCGCCCGGCCTCCGCCGCCAGCCAGGCGAGCTCGGGCGCCGGCTTCAACTCCCGCAACAGCGGCACCGTAACCCGGACCGCGGTTACGTATCCGCCTTGGCCCATGGCCCGCGCCCACAGCCGCTTCAGCACCTCGCCCCGCGCGGTGGGGACGGTCTGCCGGCTGGCGGCCTGGAACAGGAGTGCGCGGGCGCGGCTGCCGGTCATGTCCTCGACCGCGCGGAAAGGATCCTCAAGCTGCTCTTGCGAGAACTCGACCCGGGCATAGAGCTCCGCCAGCTCGGCCGGCGGCAGGACCGCCATCGCGACCGCCCGCTCCGCCGCCTCGAGCCGCGGCTCCAGTGGCGCCCCGGCGCTTCGCGCCACCGCACGCAGGATGCGCGGCCGATCGTCGTCGGTCAGATCCGCTGGCAGCGGCAGTTTGGCAGCGGACAGCATCGCCAGATGCAACGACGACGCCTCGGCGCCGTCGCCGGTCTCCACCTTGCCGTAACCGGCCAGGGCGCCGATCAGTGAGAAGAACAGCGGGTCGTCCTCGCCGGACTCGCGCAACAGCTCGACGCCGAGCGCCGCCTTGTCGATCTCCTGGTCCATTGCCTGGCAGAAGATCATCACCTTCAACCAGTACACGTCTTTCGCCCCCGCGATCCGAGCATCGGCGTCGCGGCAGGCGCCGGGCGCGTCCTCGGCCAGCATCAGGGTCTCCACCCGGGTGCGCGCCAGCGTCCCCGGCTGGAGACCCACCGGAATCAGGCGCAGCAGCCGGGCCGCGTCGTCCACCAGGCCCATCTCCAGCAACAGATTAAGGCGCAGCGCCAACAGATTGCGCCGACCGGCGGCGTCGGCCGGCTGGCCCTGCGGCGCCCGCGCCGCGGTCAGCAAGAGCCGGCGCATGAGGTCGCGCATCACCCGCGAGCGCGGCGCGGTCGGCAGCAGCGGCAGCACCCGCTCGACCAGGCTGCGTCGGGTGCCGTCCCAAAGGTCGATGCCGAGGCCGCCATTGGCGTCCTCCAGCGTGCCGGTCGATTCCGGGTCGATGCGCGCGAGCGCGCCGCGCCCGACCGGCGCCACCGACGCCTCCCCCGGCTGCGCCGTCTCGGGGCTCAGCTCGTCGAGTCGGCGCAACGGATCGGGTACCGGCCGCGCCGTCGCCTCACTGGCCCCGGGCAACGGCCTGAGGCTTTCCACCGGCCCCTCGATCGGCGCCGGCGGCGGTTGCCTGTGCGGCCGGGCGGGCGGCGCCAGAATGAGCGGCCGCGGCGGCGACTGCGGCCCGGCCTGCGCGATCTGCCGGGTGCCGGCGGCGGCGGGCGCATCGAAGCCCATATCGAAGCCCATGAGGAACAGGCATAGGGCGGCGGCGAGTCCAGCGCGCCCAAAGCGACGGTCAGCGCGCGAATCGATCATCCGAGATCACCTGCTCCACCCGCGCCGACGGTGGCGGTATCTCCCACATTGCCAGGAAAACGCCGCCGCCCACCAAGCCGGCCAGAAGCAACAGAAGGAACACGCGCATGAGCCTACCCATTGCCAATGACCGTCCGCACCGGCGCCATACGTCCCGGAATGCGACATGCATCGAGCGTGCGCCGTGGCAACGGCGTGTGGACCGGACGGCGCGTTTGCGACATAGTTGACCTTTCGGGCCAGGCGGTGATCGTGGCGGATTGGCGGCACGACACCGACGCCGAAGTCTATCGGTTCGTCCAAGGGGTTTCAATTGCACGCACCTTGCCGACGCGGCAGCAATGGCATCCGAACCGTCCTCTGACCTGCCGGCCGTCCCCAAATCCATCGTGCTGATCGGCCTCATGGGCGCCGGCAAATCGGCCGTCGGCCGGCGCCTGGCGGCGCGGCTGGGCCTGCCGTTCATCGATGCCGACGCCGAGATCGAGAAGGCCGCCGGCTGTTCCATCGAGGACATTTTCGCGACCCACGGCGAGGCCGCGTTCCGCGACGGCGAACGGCGCGTCATTGCGCGCCTGATTAAGGGCCCGAAGGCGGTGCTGGCCACCGGCGGCGGCGCCTTCATGGCCGCCCAGACCCGCGAAATCATTCAAAAACATGGCATCTCGGTGTGGCTGCGAGCCGATCTCGACTTGCTGCTCGAGCGCACCTCGCGGCGCGCCCACCGGCCGCTCTTGAAGCAGGGGAACCCACGCCAGATCCTTGCCCGGCTGATCGAGGAGCGCTATCCGGTCTATGCCCAGGCCGACACCGTCGTCGATAGCGCCAATGTGCCGCTCCAGGTCATGGTCGATCGGGTTGCCGCCGCGCTTTACGACTATCTGCAACGGGCGGAGTCATGACCGAGGT
>JBHICX010000295.1:0-3381 GCA_046759805.1 Kiloniellales bacterium
CATACTCGACCAGGCACGCCGCCAGCAGCCGATCGACCAGGCCCTGGATGTGCTGGCGCGTGACCGGGCGGGCGCGGGCCATCTGCGGCACCGTTTGCGGTCCACCGGAGATCACGCTCTCCAGCACCGCCCGCATGCCGCCGGAGACGCCGCTCGCCCGGTGCAGCGCCGTGACGCCGCTGCCAAGCTTGTGGAACAGCGACCGCACGGCGAGCGAAAGAAGGTAGAACGACTGCGCCTGCGTCCGGTCCATGGCGACCCTCGCCGCAAGACTTAATGACAATTATTTTGTCATATTGACAGGCGACTTGTCAAGCGCTTTGTCCATGAGTGCCGGTACGTGGTGGCCGATCACGCCAAAATCCTGGCAGGTTTCGCCATTTGTCCCGTGGCATGCGCGGGCTAGCGCATTATCCCATCACGTGGGATCGGTTCCAGCCCACGCCCCCACCCGACCACCCATAGCATACGATCCCGTGGGTGGCCGGGTGGGGGCGTGGGCCGGTTCAGCCTGAACGGATAATGCGCTAGAACTCCTGGTAGAAGCCCAGGGCGCGCTGCAGCGGGGCGTCATCCACGTGGAACAGAAACGCCGGGGCGGCGCCGGCGGCGCGGTGCGCCACCGCGGCGTGGGTGGGCACGGCGAGCGTGTCGCCCTCGGCCCAGGCGAGGGATTCGCCGTCGATCTCCGACTCGCCCTCGCCCTCGACCACGTGGAAGACGGCGCTGCAGGAGCGCCGGCGCGGCCGCACCTCCTGGCCGGCCCGGATCATCTCCGCCGACAGGCCCAGCACCGGCAGGCAGGGCCGCCCGGTCTCCGGGTTGACGTAGGCGAGGCGCGCCGTCCCCTCACCGTCGAGGCCGGCCTGCATGTCCATGAGCGCGGCGCGCACCTCCGGCCACGGATAGCGGAGCAGCGGGTAGTCGCCCCGCGGATCGCCGAGCGACCCGTAGGGGACCAATCCGGCGCGCCGGTAATCGGTCTCGGAAGCGTCCGCCACCGCGGCCACGTTCTGCCGCTCCCCCTCGATGCAATAGGAGGCTTCCAGGTAGTAGATCAGCGGCAGGTCGAGGGCGTCGAGCCACACCGCCGGGCCTGTGCCCTCGTGGCCGTGCTCGTGCCACAGCCCGGAGGGCGTCAGGATCAGATCCCCCCGGTGCATCGCGCACTTCTGGCCGGCGACCGTGGTGAAGGCGCCCTCGCCCTCAATGAGGAAGCGCACGGCGCTCGGCGTATGCCGGTGGTTGGGCGCGGTCTCCCCCGGCAGGATCAGTTGCAGGCCCAGATAGATGGTCGGCGTCGCCATCATGTTCTCCAGGCCCAGGCTGGGGTTGGCGAGCACGATCACCCGGCGTTCCGCCTTCTCGATCGGGGTCAGCTCGCCGGCGCGCAGGACGTCCTCGCGCAGCTCGCGGTAGCGCCAGCAGAACGGCCGGGTGCGGCGCTCGGGCTTCTCGTAGGGCAGGACCTTGCGCAGGCTCGGCCACAGGGGCAGCGTCCCCCGGTCCCGAAGCCGATGCACATAGGCTTCGGGCAGCTCCTCCATGGTTCCCAGTTTGGCTGTCATGATCGTCCTCCGCTGGCCCGCCTGGGCGCGCGCCGCGCCTGGTATCGCCGCATGAAGTCGGGCGCGATCCGCTCGAGGCGCTGGTCGCTCACCCGCCCGGTCCGGGTCATATAAGCATGGGCGAACTCATAAGGCTCGAGCCGCACGAGGTCGGCCATGCGCTCGTACCAGCGGGCGCTCGCGGTGGCGGCGGAAACCAGGGCCTCCACCGCCGGCTGGCGTGTGGCCTGATAGCGGGCGAGCGCCGCCGGCAGGTCCCGCCCATGTTCCTTGAGCGCCGCGGCGAGCGCAATCGCGTCCTCCATCGCCAGGCGGGTGCCGGAGCCGATGGAGAAGTGGGCGGTCCGGAGTGCGTCGCCCAGCAGCACCTTATTGCCGGTCCACCACCGGTGGTTGCGGACCACCGGAAACCGCCGCCACACCGATCGGTTGGAGATGAGCCGGTGGCCGTCCAGCTCCGGCGCGAACACCCGCTCGCAGTAGGCCCGCGCCTCGGCGTTGCCCATGGTGTCCAGGCCGGCGCGCCGCCAGGTCGCGGCATCGCACTCGACGATGAAGGTGCTCATGGCTGGGGCGTAGCGGTAGTGATGGGCGCAGAACACCCCGTGCGCGTTCTCCCGGTAGGTGAGGGTCAGGCAATCGAACGCCTTGGTGGTGCCGTACCAAGCGAACCTGTTGCTGAGTTCGGTCCGGCGCGTCCGGAACTCCTCGGCATGGCTGCGACGGACGAGCGAGTTGACGCCGTCGGCGCCGACCACCAGGTCCGCGTCCGCCACTTCGTCGACGGAGCGCAGCGGGCGCTCGAACTGGACCTCCACGCTGGCTTCCTCGCATCGCGCCTGCAACAGCCCCAAGAGCTTCAGCCGTCCGATCGCCGAGAATCCGTTGCCGTCGATGGGCACCGCCTCGCCGCCCAGCACGACCTTGAAGTCGGGCCACGATTCCATGTGGCGCTTGAGGTAGCCGTAGGTGTCCCTGT
Source organism: Kiloniellales bacterium (assembly GCA_046759805.1). Classification (GTDB taxonomy): domain Bacteria; phylum Pseudomonadota; class Alphaproteobacteria; order JBHICX01; family JBHICX01; genus JBHICX01. Next base: position 2,548 of record JBHICX010000295.1, read on the forward strand.
CGCCCGCTTTCAGGAACCCAAGCGCCCGATCGGAGAATACCACGCCGAACCCGAACGTGGCGTCGCTCGGGTTGCGTTCGAAGATGCGGATGTCGTGCCCGCCGCCGTCGCGGCGCATCAGGTAAGCAAAGTAGAGACCGGCGGGTCCACCGCCAATGACGACGATCTTCATGGCGCCCTCGATGGTCTCTCGGTCACGGCGGTTCGCCCGTGCGGGACGCTGCGTTCGGCCCGGGCCGGCCGGGTCATCCGCTATTATGTTAGTCGGAAGCTACGAAGAGGAAAGGCTTGATGGAGCCGGAGCCCGAATCTCCACCACTGGCCGCCGCCAGGTTCATCGTCAAGGCGAATGAAGGGACGGCTTGAAAGCATTTCTATCTAGTCATATAACTAGTCTGTCGTCACGGCGCTAGAGGTGTAGGATGCGAACCTGGCAGGTGCAGGACGCGAAGGCACGGTTCAGCGAATTTCTCGAGGCCAGCCTTAAGGAAGGGCCCCAGGTCGTGACCAAGCGGGGCGTCGAGGCGGCCGTCCTCGTTCCCGTCGACGAGTGGCGCCGGCTGCAGCGGGCGGCCCGCCCGACTCTCAAAGAGTTGCTCTTGGCTGAGGCGCCGCGCGCGAAGATCCCCGTGCCGGAGCAGGGAAAGCTGGGCCGCCGCGCGCCAGCGGCCCTCGGCTGAGCGCGTGTACCTCCTCGACACCAACGTCGTCTCCGAACTGCGCCGACCCAAGCCGCACGGCGGCGTGGTCGCGTGGCTTGAAGGCGTGCCCGACGCGCATCTGCACCTCTCGGCGGTGACGCTCGGCGAACTTCAGGCCGGAGTGGAGATCACC
>JBHICX010000296.1:0-3379 GCA_046759805.1 Kiloniellales bacterium
CATGATCGCCACCGTGGGCGGCGCGTCGGCGGCCTCCCTCGACCCCCGTGATTTGGAGATCGACCAGGCCATGGGCGTGTTGCGGATGGACCCGGTTCTGGTCCGGCTCTTGAGCGAGCCGCCACGGCCCTGGCCGGGGCCGCGGGGCGCGCAACCGTTCAGGCAGCAGCCCCCGGCGGCGCAGGACGACTTCAGCCCGACTGCCCCGGGCGCCGCCGACCGCAAGCCCACCTTTGGGCCGTAGTACCCGACAGAAAACGTCCTCTGCCGGCGCCGAATTTGTTACCACCGAGGCATCAAGTAATAGGCTGTCAGCATTCAGCGGTCAGCTTTCAGGTTATGGTTGATCGCTGAATGCTGACCGCCAAGTCGCTTCGTGGTGAATCTTCTCTGATGTGCATCCGCGCGCAAGATGCTGGAATCGCAGCATCACTACTCCACGACATCTTGGACGAATCAAATCACATTGATCGCGGTGAGATGTGTTATCATTATGGAAATTCCGCCAACGCATGATACGGTGCGGCGGGGCGAGAAGGCCTATGGCGCACGGTGACGGAGGGAGCCATGACCATCACGAAGCTATTCGGCGCGACCACGCTGGCCACGATGCTGGCGTTCAATGTTGGCTACGCCGCAGCGCAGGACACCGACAACGGGGAAGACCCCATATCCGGCGCCCAGACCGCGGCCCCCGGGTCGGAGAAGGGCATCATCGTCGTCGGTGGCAAACCCGGCGGCGTCTCGGCGAAGGGCATCATCATCAACGATACAAAACCCGGCGGCATCATCGACGACAACGGCAAGGTCGATCCGACCGCGCTACAGAGCCTGCTGGGCAGCCTGCCCCCCGGGTCCGAGAAGGGCATCGTCATCATCAACAGCACGGGCGATCCGACGGCGGTTGAGAGGCTGCTCGCCGGCCAGGCCCTGCCCCCCGGGTCCGAGAAGGGCATCGTCATCATCAACAGTACGGGCGATCCGACCGCGGTGCAGAATTTGCTCGCCGGCCTGCCCCCCGGGGCGGAGCAGGGCATCATCATCAACGATACCCTCCCGGCCCCAACGGCGAAGGGCATCATCGACGACGAGCTCCCGGCCCCCGGCGGCGTCTCGGCGAAGGGCATCATCGACGACGACGAGCTCCCGGCCCCCGGGGGCGTCTCGGCGAAGGGCATCATCGATGATGACGAGCTCCCGGCCCCCGGCGGCGTCTCGGAGATCGACAAGGCGTTGCTCGGGGAGTCGCTCGGGGCGTTGGGTACCGGGCTGCCGACGCCAGGCGCCTTGCCCGGCCAGGTCCGCGGGCTGGAAAAGATGGGCCCCATGATCACGGGCAAACCCGCCGAGTTCCGCGCCCCCTCGGCGATCACCAAAGCCCCGGCACTCGGGGCGGTGGTACCCGGCTTGGGCGCGACCCCAACCCTCAGGGCGCCCACCGCCGTGCAGACCTTGCAGTCCGTTCCGAGCACCCAGGGGATACAGGCACCGAGTTCCGCCCCGGCCATAAAGGGCCTCAAGCTGAGCCAGTAGGCGCCGGGCCGCACGGGGCGGCGTTCGCCCCGGTGCCACGACCATCCCGGAGGCCGCCGTCGGCTGGCCCGGCGGCCCTGGCTTCGCCGGCCCGGGCTACGCCGGAGGCTTTGCCGAGGCGAGAGGCTTCGCCGAGGCGAGCGATGTGGGAGCGGCGACCGTGAAAAAGCTGTGCGGCGCGATATTGCTCGCCTTGATCGTGGTGCTCGGCGCCGGCGCGCCGGTCGTCGCTGAAGGCCGCCAGTATGCTCAGGTGCCGGCGGAGCCGGTGGCCCGGGTTGAGACCGTCGACGGCCAGGCGGTCGCGGTCCGCGCCGACGGCAGCCGGGTGGTGCTAACCGAGGGTGCGCCCATCTTCCAGGGCGACGTGCTGGAGACCGGCCCGGGGGCGGTGCTGGCGCTCATTTACGTCGACGGCATGACCATGGGGCTGGATGAGAACACCCGGATGGTCATTGACCAGGTGTTCTACAACCCGGCCTCGGGCCGGGGACGGGCGCTGTTCTCCCTGGTCAAGGGCGTGTTCCTGTCGTTGAGCGGCGAGGTCGCGAAGTTGAGCCAGGATGCGATGGTGATCGCAACGCCCACCGGCGACATCGGCGTGCGCGGCACCAACATGGCCGCCAGCCACCGGATCGTCACCCGGGTGCTGCTGATGGCCGGCCCGGGCCAGCTGATCTTCTCCAACAACGCCGGCATCACCATCCTGGATCGGGACCTTGCCAGCCTCGAGGCGGTCAGCCCCGACCTCCCGCCTTCGCCGCCAACCGTATCGGCCTCGAGGGCCGAGGCGCTGGACTTGATCGGCGTCTCCAGCAAGGCCTTCAAGGTGTACGATCGGGCGGTCTCGGAATCGTCGACCAGAAGGGCGGAGCTCCGGGAGAGCATACCGGGACCGGGGACACCGGCCGGAGCGAGCGACGTGGACAAGACCATGCTCGGGGACTCCCTCGGTGCGCCGGATGACACCCGGCCGGCGGTGCAGCCGGGCGGGGACCTCCAGGGGCCCGCGGGTCGGGACCTCAGCCCGACCCGTGTCCTCAGCCAGCCGCCGGCCGCGCAGTGGTTGCGACCCGCCCCCGCTGGCGAGGTGAAACCGCCGCCCAAGCTCGAACCGGACACCGGGGCGATAGGGGCGCCGAGTTCCGCCCCGGCCACAAAGACCCAGAAGCTGCAGCAGTAGGCGCCGGGCCCTTGGGGGTATCGGTCGATTACCCAGATGGCGGCGTCCGATAAGGGCCAGTGCAGAAAGAGGTAGTCTGGATTGCAGGTCGCCCATCACGTGACGAATACTTGGCTAACAAGTTCGCCACTGGCCGGCTTGCACCATGGATGCCGCCCGGTGTGCCGTACCCGACAATAACTACTGTTGGCCGGCGCTGAATTTTTCACCACCAAGGCACCAAGTACACCAAGGAAAGTACTTGCGCGCTCCGCCTGCCTTCGCCGAAGCGACCTTCCTTCGCCCGCCGAAGCGGGCTTCGCGAAGGCGGGAGCTCCGGCTTCGCGCAGGCAGGCGCGCCATTTTTCTTCTTTGTGTACTTGGTGTCTTGGTGGTGAATCTTCTTTCGGCTCGCCCGGCGGCGGCTTGTTGCGGTTCAGTCGCGCACGTCCTGGAAGCCCTTGCCTTCCCGCGCCAGTCGCGCCAACAGGGGGGCCGGCTCGAGCCACGCGCCGTGGGCCTCGTGCAGCCGCCGCATGGCCTCGTGGATCTTGTCCACGCCGATCGTATCGGCATGGAACATCGGGCCGCCGCGATAGCGCGGGAAGCCGTAGCCATAGACCCAGATCACGTCGATGTCGCTGGCCCGGATCACCAGGCCCTCGTCCAGGATCTTGGCGCCCT
>JBHICX010000297.1:0-3373 GCA_046759805.1 Kiloniellales bacterium
GTCAGCGGTCAGCACTCAGCCATAGTCTTAGCTGAAGGCTGAGTGCTGACCGCTGATTGCTACATTCACTCGTCGGGCTTTAGCTGTCGCTTGTAGCGCCGCAAGTTGTCTACGTAATGGTCGGCGATCTCCTTGATACGGGCCGCCTGTTCGGGCGAGACCTCGCGCACTACCTTGCCCGGCGCGCCCATCACCAGGGAGTTGTCCGGGATGGTCTTGCGCTCGGGAATGAAGGTGTTGGCGCCAATCAGGCAGTTGCGCCCGATCTTGACGCCGTTGAGGATGGTGCTGCCGATGCCAATGAGCGTGTTCTCGCCGATCCGGCAGCCGTGCAGCATGACCATGTGGCCGACGCTCACGTTCTTGGCCAGGGTGATCGGGAACCCCGGGTCGGTGTGCAGCACCGAGCCGTCTTGGATGTTGCAGTTCTGGCCCACGGTGATGGGCTCGTTGTCGCCGCGCAGGACGGCGTTCCACCAGACGCTGGCGTTGCGCCCGAGGCGCACCTTGCCGATCACGATGGCGTTGGGGGCGATCCAGTAGTGGTCGCCGTCGGTCGTCACCCGCGCGTCCGCCAAGGCGTATTTCATCTCGGTCCCTTTACCCCGCCATGCCGTCGATTTCGCCGCCCGCCGGATCGGTCAGCGGCCGGCGAACACTGGCTTGCGCTTCTCCAGGAACGCCCGCCGGCCCTCGACGTAGTCTTGGCTGTCGAAGCAGGCTTGCACCAGGCGGTCGCAGGCTTCCGGGTCGCGCTCGCCGGGGTCCTTCAGCACCTCGCCCACGATGCGCTTGATCGAGCGCACCGTCAGCGGCGCGTTGGCGGCGATGGTGCGGGCGGTGTCGTCGACGAAGCTTTCCAGCTCGGCGTCCGCGACCACCCGGTTGACGAGGCCCATGGCCGCCGCCTCGCGGGCGTCGAAGCGGCGCCCGGTGAAGAAGATCTCCTTGGCGAAGGCCGGGCCGACCACGTCCATGAGCCGGCGCACCCCGGTGAGGCCATAGCCCAAGCCCAGCCGCGCCGCCGGCACCCCGAAGCGCGAGGTTTCGGAACAGAAGCGGAGGTCGCAACAGATCGCCAATCCCACACCGCCGCCGACGCAGTGGCCGCGGATCATGGCGATGGTGGGCTTGGCGGCGCCGTGCAGGGCGTCGAGGGAGCTGGACACGACGGCGTTGTACCGGGCCACCGCCTCGGCGGTGCCGCGTTCCTCCTCGAACCTCGAGATATCGGCGCCGGAGACGAAGGCTTTGTCGCCGGCTCCGGTCACCACGATGACCCGGATATCATCGTCGTCCACCAGGTCCCGGACGACCCTTTCCGCGGCCTCCCACATCTCCAGCGACACCGCGTTGTGGCGCGCCGGATTGTTGAACACGAGGCGGCCGACGGCGCCGTCCCTTTCGCACAGAATCTTGTCGCTGGCCATGGTCCTTCGGGCTCCTCCAGATTTGCCGGCGGGCCGGCGATCCGCGGCGGCGCGGCGCCGTCAGATCACGTTGCGGCGCCTGAGATCGGCGATCTCTTTGGCGCTGTAGCCGATCTCACCCAGGATCTCGTCGGTGTGCTGGCCACGCTCCGGCGGCGGCATGACGAGCCGGCTTGGCGTCCGTTCCAGGGTCACCGGCTGGCCTACCAGCTCGATCCGCCCCAGCGCCGGCGCCTCCACCGCCTGGGCGATACCGAGGTGCTTCACCTGCGGGTCGGCGAACACCTGGTCGATCGAGTAGATCCAACCGCACGGCACCCCGGCGGCGTTGAGACGTTCGATCCAGCTGCGGCTGTCCGCCGTCTTCAGGCGGCGGTTGATCTCCGCGTTCAACGCCTGGCGGTTCTTCGAGCGCCGGGCGCCGGTGGCGTAGTCCGGGTGGTCGATCAGCTCCTCGGCCTCGATCGCCTTGCAAAACCGCTTCCACATCGCCTGGCCCGAGACGCCGATGTTGATATGGCCGTCGCCGGTCTCGAAGACGCCGGTGGGGATGCTGGTCGGGTGGTCGTTGCCGGCCTGTCCGGGCACCTCGTGGTCAATGAGCCACCGCGCCGCCTGGAAGTCGAGCATGAAGATTTGGGCCTCCAAGAGCGAGGTCCGCAGCCACTGGCCACGCCCCGACCCCTCGCGCTCCAGGAGCGCCACCAGGATGCCGTAGGCGCAGAACAGCCCGGCGGTCAGGTCGGCGATCGGGATGCCGACCCGGACCGGTCCTTGGCCGGGCAGGCCGGTGATCGACATCAGGCCCCCCATTCCCTGGGCGATCTGATCGAAGCCGGGCCGGTCCCGGTAGGGCCCGTCCTGCCCGAAGCCGGAGATGCTGGCATAAACCAGCCGCGGGTTGATGGCGCTGAGCGCCGGGTAATCGATGCCGAGTTTGGCCTTGACGTCGGGCCGGAAGTTCTCGACCACAACGTCGGCGTTGCCGACCAGGCGCTCGAAGATGGCACGCCCCTCGGCGGCCTTGAGGTCGAGCGTCAGGCTGCGCTTGTTGCGCTGCAGGTTCTGGAAGTCGGGCCCATGCCGGGGGCCGCCCAGCGGCTCATCCTTGTCCAGGACCTCGGGCAGCTCGATCTTGATCACGTCGGCGCCCCAGTCGGCCAATTGGCGCACCGCGGTCGGCCCGGCCCGCACCCGGGTTAGGTCGAGGACGCGAAACCTGGCGAGGGCCTGGGACGCTGTTTGCCGGACCATGCTCGCTCCTCCTCGCGACGGGCCGGCCTCACGCGGCCGGCGTTGCCGAGCGCCCTCCATAGCATCTTTCGCCGCCATCGAGAATTCCCGGGCCGCCCGCCCCGCGGCCGTCAGCTGAGCGGCTGCAGCTCGCCCAGCATGGTCGGGATCAGCTCGGTGACCGTGGGGTGGATGTGCACGGCGCGCTGGATCACCGTGTACGGCGCCTTGGCGTACATCACGTCGGCCAGGCTGTGCACCACTTCGTCACAGCCGATGCCGAGCAGCGAGGCGCCGAGGATGCGTTTGCTGTCGGCGTCCACCAGGACCTTCATGAAGCCCTGGGTCTCGTCGCGCTCGACGGCGCGGCTGACCCGGGTCATCGGCCGCCTGCCGATGAGGGCATCCCGGCCGGACTCCCGCACCTCGCGCTCGGTCATGCCGACCCGGCCCAGCGGCGGGTCGATGAACACCGCGTAGATCGGGATGCGGTCGCTGGCCCCGCGCCTGTCGCCGTCCAACAGGTTGCCGGCGATGATCTCGAAATCGTTGTACGAGGTATGGGTGAAGGCGGCGAGCCCATTGCAGTCGCCCATCGCCCACACCCCCGGCGCGCTGGTACGAAGCTCGTCGTCGACCTTGATGAAGCCGCGTCGGGGGGGGTGGCCGCCCGCCCGGGGGCGCCCCCCCCCCAGGGGGGTGGGGCCCCC
>JBHICX010000298.1:0-3356 GCA_046759805.1 Kiloniellales bacterium
GAGTTCACGGCGCGGGTGGTCGACCCGCTGGTCGGTGGCCTGTTCGCCGGCACCGCCGAGGGGTTGTCGATGGCCGCGGTATTTCCGGCGCTGGTCGACTTGGAACGACGGCACGGCTCGATCACCCGGGCCCTGGTCCGGCGCCGGCGGGCGGGGGCGACCATGCCGGGCCGCAGGCTGTTCTCGTGGCGCGACGGGGTCGGCACCCTGCCCCGGGTGCTGGTCGAGCGCCTCGGGCCGGCGCTGAAGATGGGGATCGCGGTGCGCCGCATCAGGCGCTCGGCCCACGGGTTTCGCATCGAGGCGGGCGCCGCGGGTGCCTTTGACGCGCGCGCGGTGGTGCTGGCGACGCAACCGCATGTCGCGGCCTCGCTCCTGGAAGGGATCGACGATGCGGGCGCCGACGCTGCCGCCTCGATCTCAGCGCCGCCGATCGCCGTGGTGTTCCTCGGCTACCGCCGCGATCAGGTGGCGCACCCGCTCGACGGGGTCGGGTATCTGACGCCGCGCGGCGAGGGCCGCGCTCTTAGCGGGGCGCAGTTCTCTTCCACCATGTTCGCCGGCCGCGCGCCCGCCGGGCATGTGGCGCTTGCCGGCTATATCGGCGGCGCCAGGGCGCCGGACCTTGCACTTGAGGCCCCTGCCGACCTCATCCAGCTCACGCGCGCCGAGTTCCGCGAGCTCTTGGGTGCCAGCGGCGAGCCGCTGGTCGCGCGCGTGCGCCAGTGGCCGCGGGGCCTGCCGCAGTATGCGCCCGGCCACGGTGCACGGATTGATGCGCTGGTCTCGGTCGGCCAACGCCAGCCAGGCCTGTTCATGACCGGCAACTACTTGAACGGCGTGTCCGTATCGGCGTGTCTAACACGCTCCGTGAAAGCCGCCGCAAGCGTCCATGAATTCCTTCGCGGCCTCGCCCGTGGGAACAGGTCTTCAATACCAGTCGGGTCAATAGCCGCGAGGTGATGCCACTCTTTATTCTTTCACCCGCGCGATCCGAGCGCGGCTGGAGCAGGAAGGCATCAACATCCGCCGCCCACCGGGGCCGATGAAGCACGGCGGTCGCGTCATCGCCTTTATCGAGGACCCGGACGGCTACAAGATCGAGCTGATCCAGCGGTCCTGACGAAATGGCGCCGGGCCGCGCCGTCGATCTCATGGTGAGCAAAAAGCCCGGGCCGACCCCTTGTCAATGATGGTCCGTAAGACCACCGCCTCCGGCGGCTACGTCATTGACAAAGGGGTCGGCCCGGGCTCAGAGGGCGACCATGAGATCGACGACGCTACATGCGGAAGCCGGGGTAGTTGACGTTCAGGCGGCCAGGGTGGCGCCGGCCGAGGCAGGCGGCAGGCTGCGCAGCCAGAGCTCGAGGTTGATCAGGTGAGGCAGGGGGGGGAGGCCCACCCGGCGGCCCCGCCGGAAGGCGTCGACGGCGCCGGCGAGCCGCTTGGCAGGGGCATAGGTGGCGAGGCGGGCGTTGGGGTCGGCGAGCAGGTCGAGATAGCGGCCGAGCGCGTTGGGATCGGCGGTCCAGTCGTCGAGGGGGAGATTGAGCCCGATCTTGCGCCGGTGGATGACCTCGGTGGGGAGGTGCGGCTCGGCGATCGCCTTCAATAGGGGCTTGGTGTCGCCGCCGGGGGCGCGAAGCGCATGCGGGAAGCGGTTGACCACGCGCGCCAAGGGCATGTGGGTGAACGGCACCCGGGCCTCCACCGAGGCCGCCATGGCCATCTTGTCCTGGCGCATCAGCAGGGATTCCAGATACGCCGTCTGGTCGGCGGCGAACATGCGCGAGCGGAAGTCGGCGAACCGCCCGGCCGCCGCCTCGCGGGCGCCAGGCCGGGGGACTAGGTCGGGGAACAGCGCCGCAAGCGCCAGGAAGTCGTGATAGACCGCCCCGTAGACCGCCGGATCGCGGCCGGCGTAGCGCTGGATTTCGCGATAGCGTTGCAGCCAGGGCCAGAGCGCGTTCGGGACGCACCGGGCGAGGCGGCCCTTCAAGCGCAGCTCCCGCCACAGGCCATAGCGCTTGTAGCCGCCGAACAGCTCGTCGCCGCCCTCGCCGGTGAGCACCACCTTGGAGGTCTCGCGGATGCGGTCACACAAGAGCATCAGCATCACGCAACCGTAGTGGGGGACCGGCCCCTCCATGTGCCGAACCGCGCGCGGCAGCGCATCGGCGAAGTCGCCGCCGCCGAGCCGCACCTCGTGATGGCGTAAGCCGTGGCGCTCGATCACCTGGTTGCGATAGGGGCTCTCGTCGAACCGTCCATCATCGAGCTTGATGCCGAAGGTGGTGATGGGGCTGTCGGCGGCCTCGGCGGCCAGCGCCGCCACCAGGCTCGAATCGACGCCGCCGGAGAGCTGCACCGTGTAGCCCACATCGCTTTGCAGATGGTCGCGCACCGAGTTCCCGATCGCCTCGGCCGCCTTCGCCAACGCCTCCTCGCGGCCGATGTGCTGCTCGGGCGCCAAGCTGTCGAGCGGGTCGGCGAAGCGGCGCTCGCTGAAGTGCCCGTCGGCGAGGTCGAGGGTGGCTACGGTGCCACCAGGCAGCTTCTCGATGCCGGCAATGTTGCTGAGCCGGCCGGCGGCGAAGCGGAAGGTGATCAGCTCCGAGAGCGCCGCCGGGTCCGCGGCCGGCGGCGTGAGCCGCGCCAACGGCCGCATCTCGCTGGCAAACGCGGTGAGCGGTCCCTTGCGCATAAGATAGAGCGGCTTGATGCCGAACGGGTCGCGGGCGGCGATCACCTTGTTCTCCGCCCGATCGAGGAGGACGAAGGCGAACATGCCTTCCAGGCGCTCGACCACCGCCTCGCCCCAGGCGAGGTAGCCTTCAAGGATGACCTCGGTGTCGCCGGTAGTCCGGAGCCTGACCCCCGCCTCAGCCAACTCCTGCCCGAGCCGCCGGAAGTTGTAGATCTCGCCGTTGTAGATGAGCGTGCAGCGGCCCGCGGCGTCGGTCATCGGCTGGTCGGCCTTGGCCGCCGGGTCGAGGATCGCCAGCCGGCGCAAGATGAGCGCCCGGCCGGCCTCGCTCACGATGCCGCCGGAATCCGGGCCGCGGTGCAGGATATCCCGCTCCATCGCCTGCAAAAGCGGCCGGGCGAACACCCGGCCGTCCTCGAACAAGGCCACGAAACCACACATGATGACCGATCAGCGAAGCATGTTCAGAAAATCAGTCACCCGGCTTGCGCACGGGGCGCCTTAGAAAATCGGTGCTATCGGGTGAGGCCGTTCAGCAGGCGCGGGAACGTGCGTCGGAGATAATCGACCGCCACCCGCTTGGGGTTCTCGGCGATGAAGTCGTCGACCCCCTGGTAGCGGGTGCAGTTCCGACACACCTTTGGCAGGC
>JBHICX010000299.1:0-3344 GCA_046759805.1 Kiloniellales bacterium
ATGAGATACGGCTCCACCCCCATGTCGGCGAGCCGGGTGACGGCGCTGGCGGCACTGTTGGTGTGCAAGGTGGACAGCACCAGATGGCCGGTCAGCGACGCCTGGACTGCGATCTGCGCGGTCTCCAGATCGCGGATCTCGCCGACCATGATGACGTCCGGGTCATGTCGCAGCACCGAGCGCAGGACGTTGGCGAAGCCGAGTCCGATCCGCGGCTTCACCTGGATCTGGTTGATGCCCGGGAGCTGGTACTCGATCGGGTCCTCGACCGTGACGATCTTTCGCTCGGTCGTGTTCAGTTGCTGCAGCGCGGCGTAAAGGGTGGTGGTCTTGCCGCTGCCGGTCGGACCGGTGACCAGGAGGATCCCCCGGGCGCGCTCCAGCAGGTCGCGCAATCGGCCGAGGCAGTCCTCGGCAAACCCCAGGCGATCGAGCTTGAGCGGCGCGCTGGCCTTGTCGAGGACCCGCAGCACCACGCCTTCGCCGTGCATGGTCGGCATGCAGGACACCCGGATGTCGATCTCGCGGCCCTGCACGTTGACCTTGCAGCGTCCGTCCTGCGGCAGCCGGCGTTCGACGATGTTGAGGGCGGCCATGATCTTGATCCGGCTGACGATGCCGGCGTGCAGCGCCGTCGGCGGCGCCTTTACCGGCCGCAGCACGCCGTCGACGCGGTGGCGCAGCTTGAGCTCACCCTGGTACGGCTCGATATGGATGTCCGAGGCGCGCGCCGCCACCGCGTCGGCGATGATTCGGTTGACCAGGCGGACCACCGGCACCTCGCTCGCCATGTCCTTGAGCCGCTCGAGGTCGGCGGCATCGATTACATCCCCGGCCAACGATCCGATGGCCGCCGCCGTCATGGCCTCGCCATCGCCATACAGCCGTTCGATGTGGCGGTCGAGCTCGGCCGGAACCGCCACCCAGCGCTGCACCGGTTTCTCCAGCAACAGCTGCAACGCCTCGACGGCGTACTGGTCCAGCGGGTCGGCCATGGCGACGGCCACGGCCTCGGCGCCGTCCGCCAGCGGCAGCACTCGCGACGCGCGCAGGAAGCTGGTGGCCACCCGGTCGGCCAGCACCGGCTCGGCCGGGTAACTCGACTCGTCCGCCATCGGAAGCTCCAGGCTCGCGGCTAGCGCCCGCGCCATGTCGGCCTCGCCCACCAGGCCCAGCCGGCACAGGATGACGTGCAAGGGCTCGCCGCTGGCCTCCTTGAGGCCTTGCGCCCGGGTCAGGCCGCGGTCGTCGAGCTTGCCCCAACCGCGCAGGATGTCGGTGACGTCCCGGCTCATGTCGCGATCACGGGAGCAGCGGGCCGTACAGCACCACCAGCCAGGTGGCGAGCCCCAGATAGGCGCCGAAGGGCACCGGCATCGCCGGGTCCAGCCGGCCGGCGCGCGCCGCCCCGACAAGGCTGGCGGCAAGCGCGGTGAGACTGGCCATCAACACGATGCTGGGCAGCCCGAACCAGGACACCCAGGCGCCGGCGGCGCCCAACAGCTTGGCATCGCCGAGCCCCAGCCCTTCGCGTCCGCGCAGCCGCCGATAGACCCTGGCCACGACGGCAAACACGACGAACCCGGCCAGCGCCCCGATGGCCGCATCGCGCAGCATCGCCGGGCCGTGCAGCCAGGCCACGGCGAGACCAGCGGGGATCAACGGCAAGGTGAGGCCGTCCGGCAGCAGGTAATGGCGCACGTCGATGATCGCCAAAGCAAGAAGCGCCCAGCCGAGCCCGCAGACCGCCCACAGCTCCCAGCCCGCGAACTCCGTGGCGGCCCAAAGCGCCACCCCCAGCGCCGCCAACTCGACCAGGGGATAGAACCGGCCCAGCCTCGCCCCGCAGTGGCGACAGCGGCCGCGGCTCAAAGCCCAGCTCACCAACGGCACCAGGTCGCGCGGCGCCAGGGTCACCGCGCAGGCCGGGCACTCGGAGCGGCCGCTCAAGGGGCGGCCGGCCGGAAGACGCACCGCGAGGGTGGCCAGGAAGCTGCCGACGAACGGCGCCACCACGACCGCGGCGATGGTGGTCGGCGGGATAGCGTGCACCCTCCTCCCTCGCCGTTGGAGCCCCCGAGATTGCGTATCCTAGCGCAAATCGGCTTTACTTGGCCCACCGATTTCGCCGGCGAGGAGGCGGATGAGCCGCGGCGCCTTGTTCATTCTGTTGCTGGGCATGGCCACGGTGGTCCTGTCGATGGCCGTGGCGGCGTGGCTCAGCACCCCGCCCGTGGTGCCGGCGACGCCCGCCGTCAGCGGCGACCCGCCAGTGGCCGCCCGACCGAACCAGGCCGAGATCCTGGCCCGCGTGGCGGCGCTGCGCCAGCGCATCGACGAGCAGCCCGAGGACCTCGAGGGCTGGAAGATGCTGGGACGGTCCTACATGGCGCTGGGGCGGTTTCGCGAGGCGGTCGAGGCCTGGAGCTGGGTCAAGAAGCTTAGCCCGCGCGACCCGCAGGCCGCCGCCGCGCTGGACCGACTCGCCGAAATCGCCCGCAAGCGAGGCGTCCACAAGGAGCTGAAGCCTTAGGTTTCGAAGGAAGAATTACGTTATATCAAGTCGTTATGTATTAATCTTCAGAAATAACGGAAAGCAAGCCCGGTGCCGTGCCCTGGGTCATGCCGGTCAGCATTAGGCGCGCCAAAGTATCGGCTCGATGCGCTGGAACACCACATCGGGCGCCTCGTCGAAGTCGACGCCGATCATCGCCCCCTCCTGCCACGCCACCTTACCGGGGAAGTCGCCGACCCGGTCGATACGTAATGTGACCGGCGACCCATCATCGCCCACATGTTCGCGGGGCTCATAAAGACGAACCTTGGCTCCTTCCCCGGATATGTTCAAGACAACGCCGTTAATTTCCTTGTCCTCGAGCTGCGCCTTCGCGGCCCACATGACGATGGAGCGCGCTTGCTGTCGATGCTCCTTTGGGTGCTTGGCCCTCAGGAAATAATTCTCGATTATTTCCGCGACCTTCTTGGGGTCTTCTCTGAACTGGATGCCGACGAACTCACCGTTCTGCCAGACGACGTCGCCTTCGAACGTCCCTAGGTCGAACGTCAACGTAACCGGTGAGCTACACTCGAATCGCTCCAAAAGTCGGATCTTGGCACCACCGGCGGAGAGGTCCACGGTCTCGCAGTCGATACAGGCGTCGCGGCATCGCAGTTCACCGGGGTAGAGGAGCAGTCTCCGGGTATGCCGTTGCCGTTCCACTGGGAGGGGGGGACCGCTCATGAGAATACCTGCGAATCGATCTGCTTAGGGTTAGAGAAGCCGCCGACGATGGCGCGGACGGCAGAGATTTCGCACCAATTAACTAACATTCCATAAAAGAAAC
>JBHICX010000300.1:0-3344 GCA_046759805.1 Kiloniellales bacterium
GGTGGAGCTTCCGGCCGACGTCACCTCGGAGCCCGCGGTCTGCGCCGCGGCGATCGGCGTCGACTGCACCGGCGTCGGCGGCACGGCCGGCACCGACGGAGGCGCCGGCGCCGTCACGGCCGCGGCCACCTCCGGCGCCGCGGTCCCCGCCTCGGCGCCCAGGACCGCCGTGGTGCGCTGGGTTGCCGAGGCCGGGCTCGGGGGCGGCTCGGACGCCGCCCGCCGCACCCGCGCCATGGCACCGTCGCGGCGCACGATCTGGTCTGAGTAGCGGGCGTTGGCCCGGTCGGCGACCAGGCCCGCGGTCAGCGTCGCCCGATCGAGCTGGCCCGAATCGCGGGCGCTGGTCCGATCGGGCACGCTGCCAAGGTTGGGATAGGCGCCGTGCTCGCCCGGGATGTCGGCGGCGGCCTCGGTGCGCTCCTCGGTTGCCACCGTCGGGTCCTCCGCCACCTCCTCCTCGCCCCCCCACAGGTCGGTGAAGGAGCTCCAGGAGCAGCCGGCGAGGGCCAGCATCGCCGCCAGCAACCCGGCCCGGGTGCAGCTACTTGCGTCCCCGGATCCAAAATCTAGCCAGCCGCGCGCCGCCCCGCGTGGCCGTAACTGTGCCTTCATGAGTCGCCTCTCCGCCGGCCGTTGTCAGCCTTCATTATGCGACTGATATCGCCAGGTGACGCGCCCCTCGTACCGGCCCCGCAATCCACCAACAAACCGACACCGAACCCTGGTTCGGCAGGACAACACGATCACCAGGCAGCCGATTCAAGAGTATGCAGGACAATAGGATAAAGAAGCACATCGAATCAATAGGGGCCTGCTGTAAAAGTCTCCCAACCTGTTCAATCTTCAAAGTCGATGCCAAAGATTGCCGAGCCGAGTCGGTGCGACGTGATCTATTTTCTCCCATGCCGACAGGTCAATCCGCTCGTCGCATGGCGGATCTCTAGGACCAGAACGGTTTGTTCAAATGCATCGGGCGTTGCCGACCAGGGCAGCCGTGGCACCACCTCAGGGAAACATCGGCTGCTGCTCGAGGCCGCTGGTCTCCGGGATGCCCAGCATCACGTTCATGTTCTGCACCGCCTGGCCGGACGCCCCCTTCATCAGGTTGTCGATCACCGCCAGCACGATGGCGCGGCCCGGCAGCCGGTCCGGGAACACGGCCATGTGGCACAGGTTGGAGCCGCGCACGTGGCGGGTCGCCGGCACCGCACCCTCGTCCAAGAGCTTGACGAAGGGCTCGTCGGCGTAGGCCCGGGCCAGGACCTGGCGCAGGTCGTCAATTGCGGCGCCGTCGGCGCGGCGCACGTAGATGGTGGCGAGAATGCCACGGTTCATGGGCAGCAGGTGCGGCGTGAAGTTGACCGTGACCTGCCGGCCCGCGGCTTCGCTCAGACCTTGCTCGAGCTCTGGGACGTGGCGATGGCCGGCGATTCCGTAGGCGTGCACCCCCTCGCCCAGCTCGGCGTACAGGTTGGCCTGGTTGGCCGCCCTGCCGGCGCCGCTCACTCCCGACTTGGCGTCGATGATGATGTCCTCGGCCTCGATGGCGCCAGCCATGATGAGCGGACTTAACGGCAACTGCGCGGTGGTGGTGTAGCAGCCGGGATTGGCCACCAGGCGCGCCCGGCGGATCGCCTCGCGGCCGAGCTCGGTGAGGCCCCAGACGGCCTCCCTCTGAAGCTCCGGCGCGCGATGCGGATGTCCGTACCATTGCTCGTAGGCGGCCGGATCCTTGAGCCGAAAATCGGCCGACAGATCGACCACCTTGAGGTGCGCCGGCAAGCCGGCGATCACCTCCTGGCTGGTGCCGTGCGGCAAGGCGCAAAACACCATGTCGATGTCCGACCAGTCGGCGTCCTCGAGCCGGCCGAGCGGCGGCAGCTCGAGCCCGCCCAGATGCGGAAAGACTTGCGCCAGGGGCTTGCCGGCGTGTTGGTCGGCGGTCAGGAGCTTGAGCTCCGCCCAGGCGTGCCCGGCCAACAGACGAACCAGTTCCGCGCCGGTATAACCGCTGGCCCCTAACAGCGCGATCCGTATCCGGTTGCTGTTACCGTCCATTGTCCTTGGCTCCCGAACTGAGCGATCAGCAATCAGCTCTCAGCGATCAGCTCTGAGCTTTCAGCTTCTAGCTTCGATCTCGCTGCATGTCCGGTCGCTGACCGCTGAAAGCTGACAGCTGAGAGCTATTATCGCTTCGAGAACTGGAAGCTGCGTCGGGCCTTGCGCTTGCCGTACTTCTTGCGCTCCACCACCCGCGCGTCCCGGGTGAGAAATCCGCCGCTCTTCAGCAAGGGCCGCAGCGCCGGCTCGTACAGCGTGAGCGCCTTGGCGATGCCGTGGCGCACCGCGCCCGCCTGGCCCGACAGCCCGCCGCCGCTGACCGTGCACGAGACATCGTATTGATTGGCCCGGGCCGCCGCCACCAGGGGCTGGTCGATCACCATGCGCAGCACCGGCCGGGCGAAGTACGCCTCGTGATCCCGGCCGTTGACCGTCACCTTGCCGGAGCCCGGCTTGATCCAGACCCGAGCCACCGCGTTCTTGCGCTTGCCGGTGGCGTAGGCCCGGCCGTGGGCGTCGATCCGGGGCTCGGGCGCCACCGGTTCCTCTGCCGCCGGCGGCTCGCGCAACGCCGCCAGATCGCTTAGCGTCTTGGTTTCCTTGGCCTCCTCCTCCGGCTCCGCGGTGACGGCCTCTTGGGGTTTTTCATCAGGCACCATGATCAAAGCGGCCTCTTGTTCTTGGGGTTCATGGCGCCGATGTCGAGGACTTCGGGCTGTTGCGCCTGATGCGGATGCTCCGGCCCGGCATAGACGCGCAGGTTGCCCAGGACCCGGCGTCCCAGCGGCCCCTTCGGGATCATGCGCTCGACCGCCTTGTAGACCAGGCGGTCGGGGTGCTTGCCGTCGAGGATCTGGGCCGCGGTGTGATGCTTGATGCCGCCCGGATAGCCGGTGTGCCAGTAATAGGTCTTGTCGGCGCGCTTGTTGCCGGTGAGCCGCACCTTCTCGGCGTTGACCACGATGATGTGGTCGCCGCAATCGACATGCGGCGTGAAGGTCGGCTTGTGCTTGCCGCGCAACCGCTTGGCCACCTCGGCCGCGAGGCGACCGAGCACCACGCCGTCGGCGTCGACGACGTACCACTTCTTCTCCACCTCGGCCGGTTTCAAGGAATAAGTCTTCATGGCTGGACCGGTTGCGCGGCCTTTACTCAAACTCGGCGGCGGAGTATGCCATAGCGCAACCGACCGTCAACGCCGTTGCGACCGGCATTAAGACTCAACCTCTGCGTTGCCTTCTCCCTTTCCCTCGGATGGGATCGAGTAGGTGGCGGTCACG
>JBHICX010000301.1:0-3342 GCA_046759805.1 Kiloniellales bacterium
CGTCGTCGGCGCCGGCAAGGCGGCGGCGGCGATGGCCCGGGCGGTCGAGGACCATTGGCAGGGCCCGCTCGAGGGTCTGGTGGTCACCGGCCACGGCTATGCGTTGCCGTGCGCCCGAATCGAGGTGGTGGAGGCGGCGCACCCGGTGCCCGATGCGGCCGGAGAGGCGGCGGCTCGGCGGGTCCTCAAGACGGTACGCGGCCTGGGGAGCGACGATCTGGTGCTGTGCCTGATCTCCGGCGGCGGCTCGGCGCTCATGGCGCTGCCGGCCGAGGGGCTGACGCTCGCGGACAAGCAGGCGGTGACGCGGGCGCTGTTGAGATCGGGCGCGGCCATCGACGAGATCAACTGTGTGCGCAAGCATCTGTCCGCGGTCAAGGGGGGCCGGCTGGCGGCGGCGGCGGCGCCGGCGCGGGTGGTGAGCTACTTGATCTCCGACGTGCCCGGCGACGACCCGGCGGTGATCGCCTCGGGTCCGACGGTGGCGGACCCGACCAGCTTCGCCGATGCGCGCGCGGTCCTCGCCAAATACACCATCACCGAACCCGAGGCGGTGGTCGCGCATCTTCGACGGGCGGCGGACGAGACCCCGAAGCCCGGGGACCCGCGGCTTGAACGCGCCGAAACAGTGATGGCGGCGACGCCCCAACGGTCGCTCGAGGCGGCGGCGGCCATGGCCCGCGAGCACGGCGTCCGGCCGCTGGTCTTGTCCGATTGCATCGAGGGCGAGGCGCGCGAGGTCGCCAAGGTGCTGGGCGGCATCGCCCGTCAGGTGGTCCGGCACGGCCAGCCGGCGCCCCCGCCCTGCGTGCTGCTGTCCGGCGGCGAGACCACGGTCACGGTGCGCGGCCGCGGCCGCGGCGGACGCAACCTTGAGTTCCTTTTGGCGCTGGCGCTCAAGCTCGACGCCGAGCCGGGCATTCACGCCATCGCCTGCGACACCGATGGCATCGACGGCACCGAGGACAGCGCCGGCGCCACGCTGGCGCCGGACAGCCTGGCCCGCGCCGCGGCACGGGGCCTCGACGCCAAGGCGATGCTCGCGGACAATGACGGTTACGGGGTATTCTCGGCGCTCGGTGACCTGGTGGTGACCGGACCCACGCGGACCAACGTCAACGACTTCCGGGCCATCCTGATCGACCCTCCTTGAGGCGCATGGAGCAATGAGAGGCGAGCCAAGGCGATGACGGGCATGCGCCGTAAGCGCCATACCAAGGTGGTGGCGACCCTGGGGCCGGCCAGCTCCGATCGGCAGACGGTGGCGAAACTGTTTGCCGCCGGCGCCGACGTATTTCGGCTCAACTTCAGCCATGGCAGCCACGAGGATCACCGCAACAGTATTGGCATCGTCCGCGCGATCGAGGAGGAGACGGGCAAGCCGATCGGCGCCCTCATGGACCTACAGGGCCCAAAGCTCAGGATCGGCCGGTTCGCCGGCGGCGGCACCCGACTCGACGAGGGCGCGCAGTTCCGCCTCGACATGTCGGACCGCCCCGGCGACGCCCGTCGGGTGCGGTTGCCGCACCCCGAGGTCTACGCGGCGATCGGATCGAGCCAGGAGCTGTTGCTCGACGACGGCAAGCTCAGGCTCCGGGTGACGCGCAGCGGCGCCGACTTCGCCGACACGGTGGTGGAGGCCGGCGGCGAGCTCTCCGATCGCAAGGGCGTCAACGTGCCGGGTGTGGTGCTGCCGCTGTCGCCGCTCACCGAGAAGGATCGAGCCGACCTGCAGTTCGGCCTCGATTTGGGCGTCGACTGGGTGGCCCAGTCCTTCGTCCAGCGGCCCGAGGACGTGGCCGAGCTGCGCAAGCTGGTGGCCGGGCGGGCGGCGGTGATGGTGAAGCTGGAGAAGCCGGCGGCGGTCGATCGCCTGGACGAGGTGATCGACCTGTGCGACGCCTTGATGCTGGCGCGCGGCGACCTCGGGGTGGAGATGCCGCCCGAGGACGTGCCGGGGGTGCAGAAGCGGGTCATCCGCGCCTGTCGCGGGGCCGGCAAGCCGGTCGTGGTGGCCACCCAGATGCTGGACTCGATGGTGAATTCACCGTCGCCGACCCGGGCCGAGGCGTCGGACGTGGCCACCGCGGTCTATGACGGCGCCGATGCTCTGATGCTGTCGACGGAGACCGCCTCGGGCAAGTACCCGGTCGAATCGGTGGCCATCATGGATCGGATCATCGCCCGAACCGAACAGGACCCGGCCTATCGCCGGCTAATGGACGCGCATCACCCGGACCCCGAGGCGACCGGGGCGGACGCGATCAGCGCCGCCGCCGCACAGGTCGCCCAGACCATCGGCGCCGCCGCCATCGTCACCTATTCCATGACCGGTTCGACCACCCTCAGGATGGCCCGGGAGCGGCCGCAGGCGCCGATCCTGGGGCTCACCGCGTCCAAGGAGACGGCCCGCCGCATGCCGCTCGTCTGGGGCATCCACAGCATCCTGAGCCAAGACGTCGAGGACTTTACCATGATGGTGAACAACGCCTGCGCGCTGGCCCGCAGCCAAGCCCTGGCCGGCCCGGGGGACCGGCTGGTCATCACCGCAGGCGTGCCGTTCGGGACCCCCGGTGCGACCAACGTGTTGAGAATTGCCTGGGTCAATGATTGACTTGCCGCAAGCAAGCGGGCATTAGGTGTGACTCGATGAACCCGCTGATCGCCCAGCTCGCCTGCAATTTTCCCGATCGTTTGCATCCGGCCAGCAGGTTGTTCCTGGACGCCTTTCTCGAGGGCAGGATGACCACGCAGGAATTCCTCCGGTTCTTCTCGCTGCCCAATTCCGACTACATTCCGCTGGCCAAGTGCTTCGTCACCTTGCTCGCCGGCTGAGCCCGCCGAGCCACGGGTCGGCGGCCTCTCACGGTGCACCAACCTGCCCACCACAGGTGCAGGGTCGAGGGATGCCGCGCCGAATCCACTTCTCCCGCGCCGCGTGCCGCGACACGACGGCGATCGGGAAGTCCACTTCGGCAAGCCGTTTGCACTCCTTGGGGATTATGGCCGGTCAGTTCCGAATGGAACGGACGCGCACGCTCCGCACTCGGAAAAGCGGCTTCGTCGACAGCTCGGCGGTCACGAATTCGCCTGCCCCACATGCCTCGGCGGCCGCCACGTGCAGCGCGTCCATGGCGGACAGCCCATGCCTTGTGGCAACCGCATAGGCGGCGTCAACTAACTTCGAGCGCGCCGTCGCCCACTGCGTAACGGCGGCGAAGAAATCCTCGTAAAAAGCGAGTTCGGGTTGCCGCCGTTCATATTTGGGCTTGGGAAGAAGCTCCAAGCGCAGGAAATCACTTGCCGCAAACTCGCGGGACGGATCGTCGAGAATATCGAGCG